>NZ_PEAZ01000034.1:0-67361 GCF_002734245.1 Sphingobacterium sp. 1.A.4 | reverse complement strand
GCCATTTGGCTATCAGAAAAGTTCGGGGAGGAAAAAAGAACGGAGTGAGCAATCAAGTTGATAGCTATTTCTTTAATGTAGAGAAGTGTAAGGTTTGCCCACTTAGAGAAGGATGTTACAAGGAAGGGGCTAGAACCAAGTCCTATTCCATCTCCATAAAAACCGATCTTTACAAAGATCAGATGGCTTTTCAAGAATCAGATTATTATCGGAGAAAGTCCAGGGAAAGATATAAAATCGAGGCCAAGAACAGCGAGCTCAAGAATGTCCATGGATATGGCAGGGCCGATTCCTATGGTATCCAAAACATGGAAATGCAGGGTGCAATGGCCATCTTTACGGTAAACTTGAAAAGAATCCTGAAATTGATCTAAAAAGGAAAGGTATTACCTCAAAAACAGGGCAATTGGGATACTAAAATCTCAAACAGCAAGCCTAATCGGCTAAACCTTCAATAAGGCCATTAAAAAACACACTTTCAGAAATCCTTTAAACAAAAATGACCGAGTAAGGTAAATCCTGTACTCAGTCATTTCTTTAAATCTCATTAAAAAGTTGAGACTTTTTCAGTGCCCTCGCATAAGCTCGGGCTTTTTTATGTTTCTAGATGTTTCGAATGAGGATTATTTTACTTCAGAAACACGGATGGTGTTTGTTCTTCCTTTCGCATGTAGCGGCGTAGAAGAGGTATTGATCACAATCTGACCAGGTTCTACCAAACGGTGTTGTTGTAAAAGTCCATTTACATCTTGGATCGTACCATCGGTACTTTCGTATTTTTCGTAGATGAAGGCTTTCGCGCCCCAAACTAAGCTTAATGTACGCAATAATGTTCTGTTACCGGTAAAGACATAAATATCGGCATCCGGACGGTAACTCGCAATTTCCATCGCTGTATATCCTGAAGCGGTCATGACCGCAATGGCAGAAGCATTTGTTTTTTCGGCCAAGAAGATGGATGAGCTACAGATGGCATCTGGAATACGGGTTACACCTACTGTTCCCAAGGTTTCTTTTTCGCTGTAGTAAGGATAAGAAGTCGCTTCTACATGGGTAATCACCTTTGCCATGGTTTCAATAACGATCTCTGGGAATTCACCTACAGATGTTTCGCCAGAAAGCATCACGGCATCAGCACCATCGATCACCGAGTTAGCCACGTCGTTCACCTCAGCACGCGTAGGACGCGGTGTAGTGATCATACTTTCCAACATCTGGGTTGCAATGATAACCGGTTTGGAAAGGTTACGGCATTTCTGTACAATGATCTTCTGAAGTCCTGGAACTTCTTCCATTGGCATTTCCACACCCAAGTCACCACGAGCTACCATGATCGCGTCCGTAGCCTCGATGATCGCATCGATATTATCGATCGCTTCTGGTTTTTCGATCTTCGCAATCACTTTGGCATGTGATCCCTTTTCCTTGATGATCTCCTTACATTGGTAAATATCTTCAGCTGAACGCACGAAAGACATGGCAATCCAATCGGCACCATGATCTAAAGCAAAGTTCAGATTGTCCAGATCTTCTTCTGTTAAGGAAGGGATAGATACTTTGGTGTTCGGCAGGTTCACGCCTTTGCGGGAAGTTAGGATACCGCCGTGTACCACTTCGCAGGTAACTGTATCTTTATGATTAGTGGTTAATACGCGTAACTGTAATTTACCATCATCTAACAAAATGATCTCGCCTTCTTTTACATCATTAGGAAAGTTCTCATAAGTGATGTAGATTCTTTTTTCATCGCCGATCAGTTCATCGGTTGTGATTTCAACGACACTACCGTTGACCAAGATGGCACCGCCTTCTTTCATCTTTCCGATACGGATTTTAGGTCCTTGTAGATCGGCTAATATACCCACATTGAAAGGGTGTTCTTGGTTGATTTCGTTAATGGTATTGATTACTTTGAGGTGATCCTCTTGACTTCCGTGGGAGAAATTAAGGCGACAAACATCGACACCTTTAGCAATCATACGGGTCAGAACATCTTTTTTAGAGGAAGCTGGGCCTAATGTTGCAACAATTTTGGTCCGCTTTTTTAGTTTATCCATTTGAATGAATTTTAATTTTTTATATTCTTACTGTTATCAATTCGCAAATAAAATCCCCGATTTGCGAAGGTTAGGTTTATGTGTAGAAGTTACACTATCTAAATAATTCGCTAAAATATCAGATTTTCTTTAGATTTCAATGCGGTTGGGTCTATTTCTTTTACAAGAAGGACCTCGGGTATGGTTTTAATATTGTCGATAAGTGCGTCTAAATCATCAGGATGTATAAAATGCTTGATGATCAGAAAATAATCAAAGCTAAGGATTTCCGGCACTAAAGAAGCTCCTTCGATGGATTTGTTACTTAACAGGTAGTATTCAAATTCGAAGGTAAGGTTATGGAACCGAAAAATATTAAAATGCTGTTGTACAGGTTTTTTGTTTTTTTTGTTTTCGTAAATGATGTGATAGTCCAATTCATCCTGCGGTTTATCTTTTTTATTTCCGTTATGGTCGTAATAGTCCTCTTTTCCGTTGATAAATTGGAGCCCTGTATGCTTATTGATGAAATGGGCTAGGCGATAATCGCGAAGTACTGAGCTAATTCCTACTAAATTAAAATCCAGTTCCAGGTCGAAGTCGGTTTCCAGTTTAAAAGTGATCTTACTCAAGCCAAATAAAGCGTTTAGTGATTAACAAAAATAAAGAAATATGCGGTTTAATCTATGAAATATGATAAAATTAACATTAAAAATAGATTAAGTTTGTAAAACAATTTTAGTTTTATTATTATTGAATAAGGTTAGTATCTAAGCGGTTGAAAAACCAAAACTGGGGTACCTTTGTTCTTTATTTGTTTCCAAAAGTCAAAAAGATTTGATTATTGGGGAAATTTATTTTTTCTTTGCACAGATTTATTAAACAATTAAACTAGAAAATCATGTCAGATATCGCATCAAGAGTAAAAGCAATTATCGTAGAAAAGTTAGGTGTAGACGAAAATGAAGTAACACCAGAAGCTTCTTTCACGAATGATTTAGGTGCAGACTCACTTGATACAGTAGAGTTGATCATGGAATTCGAAAAAGAATTCAACGTTGCAATTCCTGATGACCAAGCTGAAAACATCAGTACTGTAGGTCAAGCAATCGCTTACTTAGAAAAAAACGTTAACTAACTAATTTTATTAGGCCAGACATCATAAATGGAGCTTAAGAGAGTAGTTGTAACAGGATTAGGCGCACTTACACCAATCGGCAACACCGTCCCAGCTTACTGGGAGGGTTTGATCAATGGTGTAAGTGGAGCCGCTCCTATCACACATTTTGATGCGTCAAAATTCAAGACCCAGTTTGCTTGTGAAGTTAAGGGATTTGATCCCCATGAGTTCATGGATCGTAAAGAGGCGCGCAAAGTAGATCCGTTCGTGCAGTACGCCATTGCTTCTACAGATGAAGCGGTGAAGGATGCCGGATTGGATTTTGATAAATTAGATAGAAACCGCATAGGGGTAATTTGGGGTTCGGGTATTGGTGGTTTGACTACTTTTACAGAGGAAGTTGCCAATTTCTCAAAAGGAGATGGTACACCACGCTTTAACCCATTCTTTATTCCGAAAATGCTCGTGGACATTGCTCCAGGACATATTTCAATGCGCCATGGCTTAAGAGGACCTAACTTTTCGGCTGTTTCAGCGTGTGCATCTTCGACCAATGCGATGATCGATGCTTTTACCTATATCCGTATGGGTAGGGCAGATGTAATCATTACGGGTGGTTCGGAGGCAACAATCAATGAAGCAGGGATTGGTGGTTTCAATGCGATGCACGCACTTTCTACACGAAACGATGATCCAAAAACGGCTTCTCGTCCATTCGACAAGGACCGTGATGGGTTTGTTTCTGGTGAAGGTTCGGGCGCGATCATCTTGGAAAGCCTTGAGCATGCATTGGCACGCGGAGCAAAAATATATGCTGAGGTAGTTGGCGGAGGCATGAGTGCTGATGCACACCATATCACAGCTTCACATCCTGAAGGATTGGGCGCGAAATTGGCGATGACCATGGCCATCAACGATGCCGGTATGGACTTCTCGGATATCGATTACATCAACGTTCATGGTACTTCCACACCAGTTGGAGATATCAGCGAAACGAAAGCGATCGTAGATCTATTCGGTGAGAATGCCTACAAGCTGAACATCAGCTCAACAAAATCAATGACAGGCCACTTATTGGGGGCAGCTGGGGCAGTGGAAGCAATTGCTTCGATCCTGGCGGTGCAGAACGATATCGTTCCACCAACGATCAACCACTTTACGGATGATCCTGAAATTGATAACAAATTGAATTTCACATTCAATACCGCTCAGAAACGTGTTGTGAATGCAGCATTGAGTAATACCTTTGGCTTTGGAGGCCATAACGCTTCCGTTATTGTCAAAAAGTATAAAGGTTAACATGGTATTTTATCCTATAACAGGCTAAGAATTTTACTGATAGGTAGTTGATCTTTTTCGACTACCTATTTGTTATTTAATATAATCATGCCCATTAAACAGGTCTATAATCTATATCTGTCTCCCAGTCGATCATATGTACGGAAGCTAAAAAACCTATTGGGTTTTGTTCCAGGAAATGTGCGTTTATACCAAATGGCATTTCGGCATAAGTCTGTCGCTATCCTGATCAAAGATGGGGTAAAGAACAGCAATGAGCGTTTGGAGTTTTTGGGGGATGCCGTTCTGGGGTCTGTTATCGCAGAACTTTTATTTAAACTTTATCCTTATAAGGATGAGGGGTTCTTGACGGAGATGCGATCAAAGATCGTTTCCCGTGCAAACCTCAATCAGCTTTCCCGCAAGCTGGGACTGAACGAATTGATCGAATACGATGCCCGGATGATCAGTTACCCGAATAAACAAGGATCGCTTTTGGGAGATGCCTTTGAAGCCCTTGTTGGTGCGGTCTACCTGGATCGTGGCTATCAATTCACCCGGGAATTTTTGTTGACCAGGATTATCAAACCCCATGTGGATATACATACCTTGGAAATCACGGAGACCAATTTTAAGAGTCGCCTGATCGAATGGTGTCAACATAACGGTAAAGAAGTGGCATTTTTGCAGATCGATAATCCGGAAGGAGAATCCAATAAGTTATTTTCTGTGAAGGTTGTGGTAGACGGTGAAGATTGTGGAATAGGAAGAGACTTCAACAAAAAGAGTGCAGAAAAATTGGCTGCCGAGAAAGCATGTGAATACCTCAAAGTATTTACAGACTTTACCATCTAAACATTTTATACGAATTAGCCTTACGATTTCAGTATGAAAGCAATTAAACCATCATTAGCAAAAGGAACTCGTGATTTCACTCCTGTAGAAATGGAGAAAAGAAATCATATCTATAATACCTTAAAAACCATTTTCAAAAAATATGGTTACAGCGAAATCCAGACACCTTCGTTTGAGAACCTTAGTACCCTGACCGGTAAATATGGGGATGAAGGGGATAAGCTGATCTTTAAGATTCTGAACTCTGGAGATTACCTTTCCAAAGCACCTGAAAAGCTGTTGGAAGAGAAGAAATCCACAGAACTGATATCTTCCATTTCGGAAAAAGCCTTGCGTTACGATCTTACCGTTCCGTTCGCCAGGTATGTGGTGATGCATCAGCATGAGATTGCCCTTCCATTCAAGCGTTTTCAGATCCAGCCGGTTTGGCGTGCGGATCGCCCGCAGCGAGGTCGCTATCGCGAATTCTACCAATGCGATGTGGATGTGGTAGGTTCTGATTCCCTATTGAATGAGGCTGAGTTTATTTTGATTTATCAGGAAGCCTTGACAAAATTAGGACTTCAGGATTTCAACATCAAATTGAACAACCGTAAGATTCTTTCCGGAATCGCGGAAGTGGTTGGGAAACCGGAATTGATCGTGGATATGACGGTGGCCATCGATAAGTTGGACAAGATCGGTCTGGAAGGTGTCAATAAGGAATTGCTTGAAAGAGGTTTTACAGAAGAGGATCTGGCGGTATTAAAACCGATCATTGAGTTGAGCGGAACAAACCTGGAGAAACTTACAGCCCTAAAATCGGTATTGGTGGATTCGGCTGTTGGTTTGCAAGGAATAGCTGAAATTGAGACCGTATTCGATTACCTGCAGAAACTGGGTCAAGGATCATTGCTGGAGAAAATTGTTGAAGTGGATATTACCCTGGCTCGCGGATTGAATTATTATACCGGCTGTATCTTTGAGGTGAAAACGAACGAAGTGCAGATGGGAAGTATTGGCGGTGGTGGTCGTTATGATGACCTGACCGGGATGTTTGGTCTGAAGGAGATCACGGGCGTAGGTGTATCTTTTGGTGCAGACCGGATCTATGATGTGCTGGAAGAATTGAATCTGTTTCCGCCGATCAATGCAGAGCGCACGAAAGTGTTGATCATTAATTTTGACAAGGAACTGGAAGGCTTTACCTTGCCACTACTGTACCAGTTGAGGGATGCGGGTATTGCTGCTGAGTTATATCCTGCCGCTGTGAAACTCAAGAAACAGATGAGCTATGCCGACGCAAAACAGGTGCCTTATGTGCTGTTGATTGGAGACGAGGAGGTTCGTTCGGGGGAACTGTCCCTGAAGAACATGGAGAGCGGGGAGCAGGAAAAGTTGGGGATTGCCGCTTTAATTGAAAAACTTAAATAAGTATTCTAAGATATAAATGAAATAAATCGACTCTAAGTAGGGTCGATTTTTATTTTGTAACCTAAAATTTATCAAAAATCTCGTTAATATTGATTAAATTTGTGGTCAGTTTAGTAAAGAAATTCAATACTTAGAAATGAGTTCAACACCTATAACAAAAGAAACCTACCTAGAGTGGTATAAATCTATGCTGCTCATGCGCAAATTTGAAGAGAAGTCAGGCCAGCTATACGGACAACAAAAAATCCGTGGATTCTGTCATTTATATATCGGACAGGAAGCTGTTGTGGCTGGTACCATGTCTGTTATCAAGCCGGAAGATTCCTTAATCACTGCTTATCGCGATCATGCTCATGCCTTGGCTAAAGGGGTATCTGCAGATGCATGTATGGCAGAATTGTTCGGTAAAGCGACAGGCTGTTCAAAAGGTAAAGGTGGTTCTATGCACTTTTTCTCGAAAGAGCATAAGTTTATGGGTGGCCACGGTATTGTAGGTGGACAGATTCCATTGGGTGCCGGTATTGCCTTTGCAGAGAAATATTTGGGAACTGATAATGTGAACATTTGTTATATGGGTGATGGAGCGGTTCGTCAAGGAGCGTTCAATGAAACCTTGAATATGGCGATGTTATGGAAATTACCAGTGATCTTTGTTTGTGAGAACAACGGTTACGCGATGGGTACTTCTGTAAAACGTACGACCAACATGCAAGATATCTACAAAATGGGATTGGGATTTGATATGCCAAGTGCACCGGTAGATGGAATGGATGTGGTTGCAGTTCACAACGCGATGGATGAAGCCGTTCAACGTGCTCGTGCAGGTGAAGGACCTACTTTCTTGGAGATCCGTACTTACCGTTACAAAGGACACTCGATGTCTGACCCAGCGAAATACCGTACCAAAGAGGAATTGGAAGAATACAAAGAGCGTGACCCGATCATCGCGGTTAAACACGCTATCGTAGAGAATAAATATGCAGATGATGCATGGTTCGATCAAGTAGAAGCTGAAGTGAAGAAAACGGTTGATGACTCTGTTAAATTTGCAGAAGAGTCTCCATATCCTACTGCAGAAGCAATTTATGAAGATATTTACGTACAGAAGGATTATCCTTTTGTAATGGATTAATGAACGATAATTACTTTAACTAATATAGAACATCTTAAGAAATGGCTGAAGTAGTAAGAATGCCAAAAATGAGCGATACCATGACAGAAGGGGTCATCGCAAAATGGCACAAAAAAGTTGGCGATAAAGTAAACTCTGGAGATTTAGTTGCAGAGATTGAAACAGATAAAGCAACAATGGATTTCGAATCTTACCAAGAAGGAACCTTGTTGTACATCGGCCCTAAAGAAGGCGAAGCAGTGGCAATTGATGCTGTGATCGCTGTTTTAGGCGAAGAAGGAGAAGATTATGAGGCATTGTTGAAAGACGATGGTTCAGCTGCTCCTGCGAAAAAAGAAGAAGAGAAAGCGGAACCTGCGAAAGAGGAATCTTCAAAGGAAGAGTCTTCGAATGAAGAGGCTGCTGGATCGAATGTTACTGCAGAAGATCTTGGTGTTACGGTTATTACGATGCCTTTGTTGAGTGATACCATGACGGAAGGGGTTATCGCACAATGGAACTTTAAAGTTGGAGATACCATCAAATCTGATGATGCTATTGCTGATGTGGAAACGGACAAAGCGACCATGGAAGTAACAGCTTACGCAGATGGTACTTTATTATATGTAGGTGTTGAGGCTGGACAGGCAGCGAAAGTAAATGATATCATTGCTATCGTGGGTCCTGCTGGAACAGATGTTACACCTTTATTGAACCAAAAATCGGCTGCTCCTGCTGAAGGAGAAGCGAAGAAGGAAGACTCAAAACCTGCAGAGGAGAAAGCAAATGCTGCTGCTCCTGCGGAATCCGGTTCGGCACCTGTTGCTGCTGATGATTCTAGGGTTAAAGCATCTCCATTGGCTCGTAAGATTGCTAAAGATAAAGGAATCGACCTGAACCAAGTAAAAGGTTCGGCTGAGAACGGAAGAATCGTGAAGAAGGATGTGGAGAATTTCGTGCCTTCGGCAGCGCCTGCCGCTGCGGCTGCATCTGCTCCTGCAAAATCTTCGGATGCGGAAGTGAAAACCATCAGTTTACCAACTTATATTGGAGAAGAACGTTATACCGAGAAGCCTGTTAACCAAATGCGTAAAACAATTGCTCGCCGCTTAGGAGAGTCCTTGTTCACCGCACCACATTTCTATCTGACGGTAAGCATCGATATGGATAATGCGATGTCTGCACGTGCACAGATCAATGAAGTAGCACCGGTTAAGGTTTCATTTAATGATATGGTTATCAAAGCGGTGGCTGTTGCGTTAAAACAGCATCCTAATGTTAACTCTTCATGGTTAGGTGATAAGATCCGTTACAACGAGCATACGAATATCGGTGTGGCCATGGCTGTTGAAGATGGTCTATTGGTACCGGTTATCCGTTTTGCTGACGGTAAATCGTTGTCACACATCTCTGCAGAGGTTAAAGACTACGCACAGAAAGCAAAAGCTAAGAAATTGCAACCAGCTGATTGGGAAGGTTCTACCTTTACCGTATCTAACTTGGGTATGTTCGGAATCGATGAGTTCACATCGATCATCAACTCTCCAGATGGTGCCATTCTTTCTGTTGGAGCGATCCAACAGGTTCCAGTGGTTAAGAACGGAGCTGTTGTTCCTGGAAACATCATGAAGCTGACTTTAGGTTGTGATCACCGTGTGGTTGATGGCGCGACTGGAGCGCAATTCCTTCAAACATTGAAAGGATTGTTGGAAGCACCAATCCGTTTGTTGGCATAAGGGTTCAACTTTTAAGATATGTTAAATGGGGTCATTTTTTGACCCCTTTTTTTGTTAATTTTCAGAAGAAATGCTAATTTGTCGGTTAGGTTAATTTAGGTTGATATAAACTTATATACACAATATATTTTGGTGATTACAAGGTTATTTTTAATGATGGGTTTAGGGGCAATGGTTGTCATGTCCTGTGCTTCCCCAGAGGCCAAACAACAAGAGGTCAAGGTCAATCAAGCAAAGAAAGATAGCATCAGTTTACTATACGATCCGAAGGCAGCGAACATGGAGATCGATGCGTTTATGCAGAACCTCCATAAGCGTTCAGGATTCAATGGGAATGTGCTGGTAGCCAAAAAAGGAAAGATTCTGTATCAGAACTCCTTTGGATGGGCAGATTACCTGCTGAAGGACAGCTTGAATCTAGGTTCACAGTTTGAATTGGCGTCCGCATCAAAACCATTGACGGGTTTGGCTGTTATGAAACTGGTGGAAGAAGGGAAATTGAAACTCGATCAGACGGTCAATGATTTCTATCCGAACTTTCCATACCCAGGCATCACCATAAAACAACTGTTGAGCCACCGTTCTGGTCTTCCTAACTATGTTTATTTTTCGGAAGACGTGTATAGGGCAGAGAAGAGGGATCAGAAGAAAGGAATGAGCAATCAGGAGGCGATGAACTTGTTGATTCAACATCACCCGAATAGATATGGAGCTCCTGATGGAAGGTTCCATTATAATAATTCGAACTATATGGTGTTGGGATCAATTATTGAGAAGGTAACTGGAAAAGATTTCGCAGTTTACATGAAGGAAGCCATTTTTGATCCTGCAGGAATGAAACATACCAACGTATATTCCAAGGCTGTTTATGAAAAGATCCCTACGAAGGTGATTGGCCATGATAGGGTTTGGAGACGTTCTGTAGTCCAGAATTATTTGGATGGACCGGTGGGAGATAAGGGTATTTACAGTACGGTTCAGGATATGTTCCTATTGGATCTGGCTATCCGCGATGGGCGGATATTGAAACAGGAGACGCTTGATTCGGCCTATGTGCCAAGGAGTGATGCGAAAAGAAGCTTGTTCAGTTATGGATATGGCTGGCGAACCTTTAATCCACCAGGAAATCCGATGGTTTACCATACAGGTTGGTGGCATGGATTTAAGAGTTTGTATGTTAGGGACTTGAAAAACGATGTGGTTATTGTGCTGTTGACGAACATGGCAAATGGCAGTTTGAATAATCTAGATAATTTGTATAAGATATTAGAAATTCCTATTTTGAGACAAAATGCTTACAATGCTAGTGGCGAATATGTAGAGGCTAGTGGTAGCAAATAGCTAAAATAAATTTATTATGAAAAAAACCTTGATTTTAGGGGCGAGTACTAACCCAGCTAGATATTCATATTTAGTAGCGAATAAATTAGTGCGCAAAGGATTTCCAATTGTCAATGTAGGGCGCAAGACAGGGAAGGTTGCTGGCGTTGAAATCGAACCTGCAGAGGAGATTCACGATGATATTGATACGGTTACCCTGTATGTTGGGCCTCAGAATCAATCGGCATATTATGATTATGTGTTGAAGACTAACCCGAAACGCATTATTTTTAATCCTGGTGCAGAAAATCAGGAATTGGCGGATAAGGCAAGAGCGCAAGGGATTGAAGTGGTGGAAGCTTGTACGTTGGTGATGCTGAATACGGGACAGTTTTAGGGGAGTAGTTAGTAGTTAGTATTTAGTAGTAAGACGTTAGATTATAGACGTTAGATAATAGATATTTAATGGAGCAAGGGGTGGACCCCTCGCTTTTTTGTTGGGGTTGGTTTCGGGGTTGGGTTGGTTGGGATGGGATGGGATGGGATGGGATGGGATTGGGATTTGGTGGTGGGTAGGCAGAATGTCATCCTGAGCGAAGTCGAAGGATCTGTTCGGAGGTTTTAAGCGTACAGATCCTTCGACGATGCTCAGGATGACAGGGGATGAAAATCGGGGAGTTGAGGGGAGTGGATTGTTGCGGGGGATAAGTAGTGATTTTTTGGATAGAAGAGGGAGTGAATTATTGAGGTTTAGAAGTAGAGATTTGTAGATGGAAACATCAATATTAAAAAAATAATTTACTAACTATTTGATAGTTATAAAAATGTTTGTACTTTTGCAATCCCTTAATGGGAGAATTGTGTCTTGAGCGAAGCCCTACTGCTTCGATGGACTTTTAATTAATTTATTTATAACATGTCAGGAATTATTGGTAAAAAAGTAGGAATGACCAGCCTGTTCAACGCTGATGGGAAGAACATCCCATGTACAGTAATCGAGGCTGGGCCGTGCGTGGTAACGCAGATACGTACGGTAGAGAAGGACGGTTATTCAGCTGTTCAACTTGGATTTGATGATGCCAAGGAAAAGAACACAACCGCACCTTTAAAAGGACACTTTGCGAAAGCAGACGTAAGTCCTAAGCGTAAACTAGTTGAATTCAAAACTTTCGAGGATGAGAAACAACTAGGTGACGTTGTTGATGTTACTTTATTCGAAGAAGGCGAGTACGTAGATGTAGTTGGTACTTCTAAAGGTAAAGGATTTCAAGGCGTTATGAAGCGTCACGGATTTGGTGGTGTAGGTGGTGCGACTCACGGTCAGCACAACAGACTACGTGCACCAGGTTCATTGGGAGCTTCTTCTTGGCCTTCCAGAGTATTCAAAGGTACTCGTATGGCAGGTCGTACAGGTGGAGACAGAGTAAAAGTTCAAAACTTACAAGTATTGAAAGTTTATGCTGAGCAAAACCTAATCGTTGTTAGTGGTTCCATTCCAGGAGCTAAAGGTTCATATGTAATCGTAGACAAATAGTAGAGATGGAAGTTAACGTATTAAATTTATCAGGTAAAGAAACAGGTGCCAAGGTGCAACTTCCTGAATCAGTTTTCGGCTTAGAGCCAAACGACCATGCGATCTATTTGGATGTGAAACAATACTTAGCGAACCAACGCCAAGGAACAGCCAAAGCAAAACAACGTAATGAGATCGCGGGTTCAACTCGTAAATTACACAAACAAAAAGGTACTGGTGGTGCTCGTGCGGGCTCTATCAAATCTCCATTGTTTAACGGAGGTGGTCGTGTATTCGGTCCAGTTCCACGTGACTACAGTTTCAAATTGAACAAGAAATTGAAACAATTAGCACGTAAATCTGCATTATCTTACAAAGTACAAGAGAACAATGTTTTAGTATTGGACGAAGTAAACTTCGATACGATCAAAACTAAAAACTACTTGGCTTTAGTAAATGCATTAAACATCGCTGACGAAAAAACCTTATTGGTATTGCCAGCGTACAACAAAAATGTTTATTTATCAAGCAGAAACTTGAAGAAAGCAAAAGTTGTTGTAGCATCAGATTTGAATACATATGATGTATTGCACGCTACAAAATTATTGTTGACAGCAGATTCTGTTAAAACTTTGGAGGAAGCATTCGCTAAGTAATATGGAAATTATTAAAAAACCTATTTTAACGGAGAAAGCTTCATTGTTGACGGAAAAAGGAAACCGTTACGCTTTCAAAGTAGATCATAGAGCAAATAAGATTCAAATCAAAACAGCTGTTGAAGCTATGTTCGGTGTTACTGTGGTAGCAGTAAACACAGCGGTAGTTGCTGGTAAAGCAAAAAGCCGTTATACAAAAGCAGGATTTGTTTCAGGAAGAAGCCCTAAGTATAAAAAAGCCATCATCACGGTGAAAGATGGTGAAACTATTGACTTTTACAGTACACTATAATAAGAAATGGCAGTTAAAAGATTCAAACCGGTTACCCCTGGTACTCGTTTTAGAGTAGGTGCTGATTACTCGGACGTTACAACAAACGTTCCTGAGAAATCATTAGTAGTTGGCATCAATAAGCGTTCAGGTGGTCGTAATAACTCCGGTAAAATGACTATGCGTTACATCGGTGGGGGACATAAGAAAGCATACCGATTAATTGATTTCAAACGCGATAAAAAAGACGTCCCTGCAAAGGTAGCTACAATTGAGTACGATCCGAACCGTACAGCACGTATTGCATTATTGCACTACGCTGATGGTGAGAAGCGTTACATCATTGCTCCAGCTGGATTGACCGTTGGTCAGACAGTAGTTGCAGGCGAGAACGTTGCCCCAGAAGTAGGTAATACTATGCCATTGGCAAACATCCCATTGGGTTCTATCATTCACAACATTGAATTGAACCCTGGACAAGGTGGTTCCATTGCACGTTCAGCAGGTACATATGCACAATTGTCTGCACGTGATGGCAAGTATGCAATCATCAAATTGCCTTCAGGCGAGACACGTATGATCTTATTGACTTGTGTTGCTACGATTGGTTCAGTATCAAATGCTGAGAAATCGAACCAAGTATTAGGTAAAGCGGGTCGTAAGCGTTGGTTAGGCCGTCGTCCAAGAGTTCGTGGTGTGGCTATGAACCCGGTAGATCACCCTATGGGTGGTGGTGAAGGTCGCTCTTCAGGAGGTCACCCTCGTTCACGCACAGGAGTTTTAGCGAAAGGCTACAAAACTCGTTACAAGAAGAAAACATCGAATCGTTACATCATTGAGAGAAGGAAAAAATAATGGCTCGTTCAATTAAAAAAGGTCCTTATATCGATCACAACTTAGAAAGAAAAGTTCTTTCTATGAATGAAACAAACAAGAAGTCAGTAATTAAGACTTGGTCTCGTAGATCAATGATTTCACCTGATTTTGTTGGCCATACCTTCGCAGTGCACAACGGGAATAAATTCATTCCGGTTTATGTAACAGAGAATATGGTTGGTCACAAGCTTGGTGAATTTGCGCCTACGCGTACTTTCAGAGGCCACGCAGAAAAGAAAAAATAATAGGTAATGGAAGCAACAAAAAAACTCAAAAAATCTGTTTTAATTAAACAGCGCAAAGAGCAGGAAAAAGCTCAAGTAGGAGGAGCTTCTACTGCCAAATTATTAAACTGCCCTACATCGCCTCGTAAAATGCGTTTAGTGGTAGATCTAATCCGTGGTCAGAAAGTAGAGAACGCTCTTTACATTCTTAAACATACAAGCAAAGAAGCTGCAGTAAGAGTTGAGAAATTATTATTGTCGGCGATCAAAAACTGGGAAGCAGCAAACGAAGGTTCTTCAGTTGCAGACAGTGGCTTATATGTAAAAGAAGTATCTGTAGGTGGTGGTCGTCAATTGAAGAGATTACGTCCAGCTCCACAAGGTCGTGGTTACAGAATCCGTAAGCGTTCAAACCATGTAACTTTGGTAGTAGATAGTTTAAATAACGTTAATAACTAATAAATAAAAGAATGGGACAAAAAGCAAATCCAATAGGTAGCAGATTAGGGATCATCAAAGGATGGGATTCTAATTGGTTCGGAGGCAACAACTATTCTGATAAGTTAGTTGAAGACGAAAAAATCAGAAAATATCTTTCAGTACGTATCGCCAAAGGCGGAGTAGCGAAGGTTGTTATCGAGCGTACGTTGAAACGTATCACGGTAACTATCCACACTGCACGTCCAGGAATCGTTATCGGAAAAGGTGGTCAAGAAGTTGATAAGATCAAAGAAGAGTTAAAGAAATTAACTAAGAAAGATGTTCAGATCAACATTTTCGAGATCAAACGTCCGGAATTAGACGCGAAATTGGTTGCAGAAGGTATTGCAAAACAATTAGAGGCTCGTATTTCATTCCGTCGTGCAATGAAAACAGCTATCGCATCTACTATGCGTATGGGTGCTGAAGGTATCAAGGTAATGTGTTCTGGTCGTTTAGGTGGTGCTGAGATGGCACGTACCGAGCAGTACAAAGAAGGAAGAACTCCTTTGCACACATTGCGTGCTGATATCGATTATGCATTAGCAGAAGCATTGACAACTTACGGTAAGATTGGTGTTAAAGTATGGATCTGTAAAGGTGAAGTATACGGAAAGAGAGATCTTTCTCCTAACATCGGTCAAGCATCAGGCGTAAAAACCCGTGGTGGAAACGAAGGTGGTAATGACCGTCGTGACAACCGTGGAGGTGGCCGTCGTGATAACAACCGTGGAGGTCGTCGCGATAACAACCGTGGTGCAAAAAGAGATTAATTAATTAAAGATTTAAAACTATCTGTCTAGACAGAGTTAAATAGAATACGAACATGTTACAGCCAAAAAGAACGAAGTTCAGAAAGATGCAGAAAGGCCGTATGAAAGGTAATGCTTCTCGTGGAGCAGAATTAGCTTTCGGTTCTTTCGGTATCAAATCAATGGAGCCAGCATGGATCACTAGCCGTCAGATTGAGGCAGCTCGTATTGCCGTTACACGTTACATGAAACGTGAAGGTCAAGTATGGATCCGCATTTTCCCTGACAAACCAGTTACGAAAAAACCTGCAGAGGTACGTATGGGTAAAGGTAAGGGTGCTCCAGAATATTGGGTAGCGGTAGTGCGCCCAGGCCGTATGTTATTTGAAGCAGAGGGAGTTCCATTGGAAATCGCGAAAGAAGCATTACGCTTAGCTGCTCAAAAATTACCGGTTCAAACGAAGTTTGTTATACGTAGAGACTACGTAGAAGCATAATAATCGTCGGTAATGTCCCATGTTAAGCCTTACAGCCGTTACCTGTAAGGCCTAGTAAAACAAGCGGATAACCCGGCACAACAAATTGAAAAATGAAAAATTCAGAAATCGTAGAATTATCAACTGAGGATTTAACAGCTCGTCTCGCTGAAGAGAAAGCTGCCTTGAACAAATTGAAATTTGCACATGCTGTTTCTGCTATTGAAAACCCTAACGTGATCAAAGCAGCTCGCAAAGTTATTGCACGTATCTCTACCGAGATCTCTAAGCGTAATAATGCAGCAAAATCTGAAACAGCCGCTGAGGCATAAAATTTAAGTCGAAATGGAAAGAAATTTAAGAAAAACAAGAATCGGCTTAGTAGTTAGCAACAAGATGGACAAGTCTATCGTAGTGGCTGTTGAGCGTAAAGTGAAGCACCCAATTTACGGTAAATTCGTTAAGAAAACTACTAAATTTAAAGCTCATGACGAACAAAATACCTGCGGTATCGGCGATACGGTATTAATTATGGAAACTCGTCCGCTGAGTAAGACTAAGAACTGGAGATTAGTAGAAATTTTAGAAAGGGCTAAATAACATGGTACAACAGGAATCAAGACTAAATGTAGCTGACAATAGCGGTGCTAAAGAGGTTTTAGTAATTCGTGTATTGGGCGGTACGCGCAAGCGTTATGCATCTATCGGTGATAAAATTGTTGTTACCGTTAAGAGCGCTATCCCTTCAGGAAACGTGAAAAAAGGATCAGTTTCAAAAGCTGTAGTAGTACGTACGAAAAAAGAAATCCGTCGTAAAGATGGTTCTTACATTCGTTTCGACGACAATGCTGCAGTATTGTTAAATAACAACGATGAACCACGCGGTACACGTATCTTTGGCCCAGTAGCTAGAGAGTTACGTGAGAAGCAGTTCATGAAGATTGTATCACTAGCACCGGAGGTTTTATAATTATGGCACAGAAAACACAAAAAACTACGCACAAAATCAAAATTAAAAAAGGAGATTTAGTGAAAGTTATCGCTGGTAACTCTAAAGGTGTTCAAGGAAAAGTATTGCAAGTTTTAGTGGATGCTAACAGAGCAGTAGTTGAAGGCGCTAACATCGTTAAAAAACACACTAAACCTAGTGCAGCAAATCCTAATGGTGGTATCATCGAGAAAGAAGCTGCCATCAACATCTCAAACTTAGCTTTAATCGATCCTAAGACAGGTAATCCAACCCGTGTAGGACGTAAAGTGAATGCAGATGGTAAAATAGTTCGTTACGCTAAAAAATCAGGGGAGGAAATCAAATAATGACATACGTTCCAAGATTAAAAGTGAAATATGCGGAGGAAATCCGTACAGCACTTAAAGAGAAGTTCCAATACAAGAGCGTTATGCAAGTTCCTAAATTGGAGAAAATCGTTGTTTCCCAAGGTATCGGTGCTGCAACAGCTGACAAGAAATTGATCGATAACTCGATTACTGAGTTAACGACTATTACTGGTCAACAAGCAGTTCCTACGAAATCGAAGAAGGATATTTCCAACTTCAAATTACGTAAAGGTATGCCAATCGGAGCACGTGTTACTTTGCGTGACAACAACATGTATGAATTCTTAGATCGTTTGATCGCAGTTTCATTGCCTCGTATCCGTGACTTCCGTGGTATCAACGATAAAGGTTTCGATGGACGTGGTAACTACAACTTAGGTATCACTGAGCAAATCATCTTCCCTGAGATCAACATTGACAAGATCAACAAGATCGCAGGTATGGATATTACTTTCGTAACATCTGCTAAGAATGATATCGAAGCTTTAGAGTTATTGAAACAATTCGGATTACCATTCAAAAATCAAAACACGAACAACAATGGCTAAAGAAGGAATCAAGGCGCGTGAAGTAAAGCGTCAAAAATTAGTAGCAAAATTTGCAGAGAAACGTGCGGCATTAAAAGCTGCAGGTGATTACGCTGCATTAGACAAATTGCCTAAGAATGCTTCTCCTGTTCGTTTGCACAACCGTTGTAAATTAACAGGCCGTCCTAAAGGATATATGCGTCAATTCGGTATCTCTCGTGTAACATTCCGTGAGATGGCATTAGACGGAAAAATCCCAGGGGTGAAAAAAGCTTCTTGGTAATTCATAAAAAATTTATACTTTTGCCCGGATAAATCGCTTAATGCGATTTATCGGGTTTTTTTTGCATTGCAATATTTTTAACAGATAGCAGGTCTATTTCTTAGGTTAGAAGATAGAAACCGTTATCATAATTTAATACATATAATGAATACAGATCCAATAGCGGATTACCTTACCCGAGTAAGGAATGCCATCAAGGCCAACCACAGGGTTGTTGAAATTCCTGCATCGAACCTTAAAAAAGAAATCACAAAAGTTCTTTTCGACAAAGGTTACATTGCTAATTACAAATTTATTGAAGAAGGACCTCAAGGTTCGATCAAGATTGCGTTGAAATATCACCCAATTAGCAAAGTACCGGCTATTCGCACATTGACACGTGTGAGTAAACCTGGTTTAAGAAAGTATGCAAGTGTTGACAACTTACCTCGTGTATTGAATGGTTTAGGAATTGCGATTTTGTCTACTTCTAAAGGAGTAATGTCAGACAAAGAAGCTGCCGTTCAAAACGTTGGTGGAGAGGTTTTATGTTACATTTATTAATCTAGGAAAAAAACACAAAAATGTCAAGAATTGGAAAAGCGCCAATCGCTATCCCTTCGGGAGTATCGATTACAGTTTCAGACAAGAACCTGGTAACTGTTAAAGGCCCTAAAGGTGAGTTATCACAACAAGTAGACAGAGACATTACGGTACAACAAGAAGATGGTAACATCGTCGTAACTCGTCCTACAGAACAAAAGAAACACAAAGCATTACACGGATTATACCGCGCCCTGTTGAACAACATGGTGGTAGGTGTAACAGAAGGGTACAAAACTACACAAGAGTTAGTGGGTGTTGGTTACCGTGCATCAAACACTGGTAATACATTAGAATTAACTTTAGGATTCTCTCACCAGATTGTATTCGTATTGCCAAAGGAAATTACTGTAACAACAACTGCTGAAAAAGGAAAAAACCCAACAATTACGTTGGAGTCTACCGACAAACAATTGATCGGACAGATCGCGGCTAAGATCCGTAGCTTCCGTAAGCCAGAGCCATACAAAGGAAAAGGTATCAAGTTTGCGGGTGAAGTATTAAGAAGAAAAGCAGGTAAATCAGCTAAAAAATAATAACCATGGCAGGAATTAAATCAGCTCGTAGAGAGCGAATCAAAAAAGGAATCAGAAAACACCTGGCTGGATCAACAGAACGTCCACGTTTAACAGTTTTCAGAAGCAATAAAGGTATCTACGCACAGATTATTGATGATGTAAATGGTAAAACTTTAGCATCTGCATCTTCAAACTCAAAAGACTTTGCGGCCTCAGGCAACAAAGTAGAGCAATCTAAAGCTGTTGGAAAATTAGTTGCAGAGAAAGCGATCGCAGCAGGAATTAGCAAAGTAGTTTTTGACCGTAATGGGTACTTATACCACGGCCGTGTTAAGTCATTGGCTGAGGGTGCTCGCGAAGGCGGTTTAGACTTTTAATCAATTAAGGAAAATGGCATTAAGCAATATTAAAAGAGTAAAATCAAGCGAGATTGAATTAAAAGATCGCTTAGTAAGCATCCAACGTGTAGCGAAAGTAACTAAAGGTGGTCGTACATTTAGTTTTTCAGCTATCGTGGTAGTTGGAGATGAGAATGGTATCGTAGGATACGGATTAGGAAAAGCTAAAGAGGTTACTGAAGCGATCACTAAAGGTATCGACGATGCGAAAAAGAACTTGGTAAAAGTTCCTATCATCAAAGGTACAGTACCTCACGAACAATACGGTAAATACTCTGGTGGTTCAGTTTTGATCAAACCAGCGGTAAGTGGTACAGGAGTTCTAGCGGGTGGTGCTATGCGCGCCGTGTTAGAGTCTGCAGGTATCAAAGACGTATTGGCGAAATCATTAGGATCATCAAACCCACACAACGTGGTTAAAGCAACAATCGATGCATTAGCAAACATGCGTGATGCGTATACCGTTGCACAACAACGCGGTGTCGATTTAAACAAAGTATTTAACGGTTAATATCATGGCAAAAATTAAAATTACCCAGATAAAGAGCGTTATCGACAGAAGCGAGCGCCAAAAGAAAACTATTGAGGCATTAGGATTGAAACGTATCAACCACTCAGTAGAAGTTGAAGCTACAGCAGCGATCATTGGTATGGTTCGTAAAGTGAACCACCTAGTTGCAGTAGAGGCAATCTAAGAATTTCCAAATGGAAGGGATACTCACTATCCTTTCCATTTTGTTAATACTATTTTTTAATTGTTACTACCTGTTTAGTGAGAGCGAAGGGGTAACATCATTCAACAAGAAAATGAATTTAAGTAATTTAAGACCAGCAGCTGGTTCAACGAAAACAAGAAAACGTATTGGTCGTGGTCAAGGATCTGGACGTGGTGGTACTTCCACTCGTGGTCACAAAGGAGCAGGATCTCGTTCAGGTAACTCTACGAAGATCGGTTTCGAAGGTGGTCAGATGCCTTTGCAACGTCGTGTGCCTAAATTTGGTTTCAAAAACCACAACCGTGTAGAGTATGTAGGTATTAACTTAGATGTATTACAAGGTTTAGTGGAGAAACATAATTTAACTTCGGTTGATTTTGAAGCATTACGTGTTCACGGATTGGTATCAAAGAATGATTTGATCAAGATTTTAGGACGTGGTGAATTCACTGCAAAAGTAGAAGTTAAAGCACATGCATTTTCAGCTTCAGCTCAAAAAGCTATCGAAGCAGCAGGCGGTTCTATCGTTAAATTGTAATACTACATGAAGAAACTAATCACAACCTTAACCAATATATGGAAGATAGACGAATTACGTAATCGTATTTTGAATACGTTACTATTTCTTCTAATATACCGCATCGGATGTCACGTGGTATTACCAGGTGTAGATCCAGATGCTCTGGTACAAAATAGGGAAGGTGGTAATGACATTCTTAACCTGATTAATATGTTCGCCGGAGGTTCATTCTCCCGTGCGGCTATTTTTGCGTTAGGGGTAATGCCATACATCTCTGCTTCTATCGTTGTGCAGCTATTGGGGATTGCTGTTCCTGCATTTCAAAAGATGCAGAAAGAAGGAGAGTCTGGTCGTAAGAAAATGACGCAGATCACACGCTACCTAACCGTGGCAATTACGTTGGTTCAAGCAGTTGCTTATGTGAAGACTCAAATCGGTCCTGAAGCTAAAACAATTGCAGATCCTATGTTCTCCATTCTTTCCGCTATCGTTTTGACAGCAGGTACATTGTTTGTGATGTGGCTTGGTGAGAAAATTACGGATAAAGGTATTGGAAATGGTATCTCCTTGATCATCATGGCAGGTATTATTGCTCAATTACCGGCAGGTATTACTGCTGAATGGGCATCTCGTATGACCCAAGGTGGTGGTGGTCCGATTCCATTGTTGATCGAATTCGTTGCTTTATTCTTTGTTGTGATCTTTACGATCCTTATCGTACAAGGTGTTCGCAAGATCCCTGTACAGTATGCGAAGAAAATCGTGGGTAACAAACAGATCGGTGGAGTTCGTCAGTATATTCCTCTGAAGGTAAATGCGGCAGGTGTAATGCCGATTATCTTCGCTCAGGCAATCATGTTTCTACCTATGTCTTTAACCCAGTTCTTTCCGAATGTGCAATCAGACTTTTTGACTTCGTTGAGTAACTATACATCCGTTACGTATAATGTGGTATTTGCTTTATTGATCATTGCATTTACCTTCTTCTATACCGCGATTATGGTTAATCCGCAGCAAATGTCTGAAGACATGAAGAAGAACGGAGGTTTCATCCCTGGCGTTAAACCAGGTTATGAAACAAACTTATTTATTGATAACGTCATCTCTCATATTACATTTCCAGGGGCAATCTTCGTTGCGATTATTGCCATCTTACCTGCGATTGCTACTTTGTTCGGTGTGAACAATCAATTTGCACATTTCTATGGCGGTACCTCCCTTTTGATTTTGGTAGGTGTTGTTCTGGATACCATTCAACAAATTGAATCGCACTTATTGATGCGTCACTACGACGGATTGATGAAAACGGGTAGAGTTAAAGGAAGAAGTACGGCTAGTACTGTGGAAGGTTACGATCAATCAGCATTATAATTCTGAATGTCTAAAGTATATTATAAAACAGCAGAAGAGATTGAGCAGGTGCGGGAGTCAGCAAATGTACTCTCGCAATTGCTTGCTGAAATTGCTGGAATCATTGAGCCTGGGGTAACCACGCTTTCACTTGATAAGTTTGCGTTTGATTTTATCAGTGATCATAAGGGTACACCAGCATTCCTAAATTACCATGGGTTTCCATATTCACTATGTATCTCGGTAAACGATCAGATCGTTCATGGATTTCCAAGTGACTATGCACTTAAAGAAGGGGATATTGTTTCCGTTGATGGCGGTGTTAACCTGAATGGTTTCATTAGTGATTCTGCTTATACTTTTGCAGTCGGAGAAGTATCTGATGAGGCGAAACAATTGCTTGAAGTTACCAAGGCTTCTTTATATGCCGGTATTGAGCAAGCAGTTGCTGGAAAAAGAGTAGGTGATATTTCATCTGCAGTTCAAGAATACGTTCAACCTTATCATTACGGAATCGTCCGTGAACTGGTAGGGCATGGAGTTGGTTTTCACTTACATGAAAAGCCGGAAGTTCCGAATTATGGCAAACGTGGTTCTGGACCAAAATTGGAAGAAGGTTTGGTGATCTGTATCGAACCGATGATCAATGCGGGAAAGGCCGGTGTTAAATTTTGGGACGATGGCTGGACGGTAAGTACAGTTGATGGTAAGCTTTCTGCTCACTTTGAACAGATGGTAGCCATCCGAAAAGGCGCTCCAGATGTGTTGTTGAATTTTGAAGCAATAGAGAAAGTTTTAGAGAAAAAGTAATTGGTTTTCAATTATTTTTATTTATCTTTGCACTCCTGTTTGCGGGTTAATACATAAAATAAAACGGTATATATGGCTAAACAAGCCTCAATAGAACAAGACGGCATCATAAAAGAAGCACTTTCTAATGCAATGTTTCGCGTAGAATTAGAGAATGGGCATGAGATCATTGCCCACATTTCTGGTAAAATGCGTATGCATTATATTAAGATTTTACCTGGAGATAAAGTAAAGCTTGAAATGTCTCCTTATGATTTAACAAAAGGAAGAATTACATACCGCTATAAATAAGAATTTTTTCTTGGAATAGCTTTTAAAAATAATACTCAAGATGAAAGTTAGAGCATCAATTAAAAAACGTAGCGCGGATTGTAAGATTATCCGTCGTAAAGGAAAAGTTTTCGTAATCAATAAAAAGAACCCTAAGTTCAAACAACGTCAGGGTTAATTTTAACATAATCGCTTAAAATATTATATGGCAAGGATCGCAGGTATAGATTTACCTAAAAACAAAAGAGGTGTTATTGGCCTTACCTATATTTTTGGTATTGGTCGCAACACTGCTGCTTATATCCTAGAGAAAGCAGGCATCAGTGAAGACGTGAAAGTTCAAGAGTGGAATGATGATCAATTAGCAGCTATTCGTACTATCATCAATGATGAGATCAAAGTAGAAGGTGCTTTACGTTCAGAAGTACAATTGAACATTAAACGTTTGATGGATATTGGATGTTACCGTGGACTACGTCACCGTAAGCACCTTCCAGTTCGTGGACAACGTACTAAGAATAACTCTCGTACGAGAAAAGGTAAACGTAAGACAGTTGCAAACAAGAAAAAAGCTACTAAATAATAAGTAAGAAATGGCTAAAAGTAAAAAAGTTACTAAAAAACGTATCGTAGTTATCGAGCCTGTAGGACAAGCTCATATCAACGCTACTTTTAACAACATCATCGTAACTTTGACTAATAATCAAGGTCAAACAATTTCATGGTCATCAGCTGGTAAAATGGGATTCAAAGGTTCTAAAAAGAATACTCCATACGCTGCTGGTCAAGCTGCAAGTGATTGCGGGAAAGTTGCTTACGACTTAGGGTTACGTAAAGTTGAAGTTTTCGTAAAAGGACCGGGTGCAGGCCGTGAGTCAGCAATCCGTTCACTGCAAACAGTTGGTATCGACGTTACAACAATCAAGGATATTACTCCACTTCCTCACAACGGTTGTCGTCCTCCAAAACGCAGAAGAGTTTAATAACAATATTTGTTTAAGATAAGATTCGTCAGCTATAGGCTGATAGATACTTCAAACAGCACAAGAAATGGCAAGATATACAGGACCTAAGTCCAAAATAGCTCGTAAATTTAGAGAGCCAATTTTCGGCCCAGATAAGGCCTTAGAGAAAAAGAATTATCCTCCAGGTCAACATGGACCATCAAAAAGAAGAGGTAAACAATCTGAATACGCAATTCAGTTGTTAGAAAAGCAAAAAGCAAAATATACTTACGGAGTTTTAGAGCGTCAGTTCTCTAACTTGTTCGTAAAAGCGGCAGCTAAACAAGGTATTACTGGTGAGAACTTCTTGAAATTATTAGAAGCACGTTTAGATAATATCGTTTACCGTTTAGGAATTGCTCCTACACGTTCAGCTGCGCGTCAATTAGTATCGCACAAACACATTACAGTTAACGGCGAAGTTGTTAACATTCCATCATATAGTGTTCGCCCAGGTGACGTAGTTGCCGTTCGCGAACGTTCTCAATCTCTTGAGGCTATCGTTAATTCCGTAGCTGGAAGAAAAATCAACAAATTTGGTTGGTTAGAGTGGAATGCAAATGAGCTTAAAGGTACTTTCTTAAGCTACCCTGAAAGAGCAGACATTCCTGAGAACATTAAAGAAAACTTAATTGTAGAGTTGTACTCTAAATAATAATTGATAACAACATGCATTTCATAAGGAGATGCATGTTGTTATTTTCTCATGTATAGTAAATAAACTTAAAAGAACATAAATGGCAATTTTAGCATTTCAAAGACCGGATAAAGTTATCATGCAGAAATCTACTGATTTTGATGGTACCTTCGAATTTCGTCCATTAGAGCCAGGATTTGGAGTAACTATTGGTAATGCTTTGCGCCGTATTTTATTGTCCTCACTAGAAGGATATGCAATTACGTCGATAAGATTCTCAGGCGTGTCGCACGAATTCTCTACCATCAAAGGTGTTGTAGAAGACGTTACGGAAATCATCTTAAACTTGAAACAAGTTCGTTTCAAGAAATCAGGTGAACAAGGCGATAACGAAAAGATCTTTGTAGTTATCAATGGTCAAGATCAATTTACTGCTGGTGATATTACGAAATTCTCCAACAATTTTACAGTTCTTAATCCTGATTTAGTTATCTGTAACATGGATAGCTCTGTTACTGTTGAGGTTGAACTTTCAGTAGCTAAAGGACGTGGATATGTAAATGCAGAGGAGAACAAGGTAACAGATGGTCCAGTAGGCGTAATCGCAATTGATTCTATCTATACTCCGATCAAGAATGTTAAATACACCATTGAGAATTACCGTGTAGAACAAAAGACTGACTACGAGAAATTGTTGTTGGACATTTCTACAGATGGTTCTATTCATCCAGAAGAAGCTTTGAAAGAAGCGGCTAAGATCCTTATCCAACACTTTATGTTGTTCTCTGACGAAAACATGTTGTTAGAGTCTCAAACTAAAGAAGAAACTAAGGTAGTTGATGAAGAGATCCTTCACATGCGTAAGATCTTGAAAACTGAATTGGTAGATCTAGATCTTTCTGTACGTGCATTGAACTGTTTGAAAGCTGCAGATATTCGCACATTGGCTGAGTTGGTAACATACGACGTAGCTGATATGTTGAAGTTCCGTAACTTCGGTAAGAAATCTTTGAGTGAAATCCAAGAATTGGTAAAATCGAAAGGTTTATCATTCGGTATGAACTTGGCTAAGTACAAGTTAGACGAAGAATAATAATTAACAATAATAATAAGCGACCTGTTGCGTAATTCCTCTTAGAGGTGGGTTGGTTCAACTCAGGAAATAAGAACGGTACGCACAAAAACAATTAACAAAATGAGACACGGAAAAAAAGTAAATCACTTAGGCCGCACTGACAGTCACCGTAAGGCGATGTTAGCTAACATGGCGACGTCATTGATCAAACACAAACGTATTACGACTACTTTAGCGAAAGCAAAAGCATTACGTACTTATGTGGAGCCTTTGATTACAAAATCTAAAAACGACACGACTCACTCACGTCGTACGGTATTCGCTTACTTAAAAGACAAAGATGCTGTTACTATCTTGTTCCGCGAGATTTCAGAGAAAGTAGCATCTCGTCCAGGTGGTTACACACGTATCATCAAATTGGAAAACCGTTTAGGTGATAACGCGGAGATGGCATTCATCGAATTAGTAGACTATAACGAAGTTTATGGTAAAACTGCTAAGACTGAGAAAAAAGCTACTCGCCGTCGTGGAGCTACTAAGAAAAAAGCTACTGAAGCTACTGAAACTAAAGCAGCAGCAACTCCAGCAACTGATGATTTAACAATCGTTGAAGGTATCGGTCCTAAAATTGCTGAAGTATTAACTGCAGCTGGAATCAGCACTTACGCTGAATTAGCAAAAACTGATGCTGAAAAAGTAAAAGAAATTTTAACTGAAGCAGGATCTAACTTTAACACTGCAGATCCTACTACTTGGGCTGAGCAAGCACAATTAGCTGCAGATGGTAAATTCGAAGAATTAGAAAAACTTAAAGCCGAATTAGACGGTGGTAAAAAAGTTGACGAATAATATTTTCGGTTTATAGAAAAAAGAGAGGTATCAGTTTTGATACCTCTTTTTTTATGGTATTTTAACCCAAATCGTTTTTATTTTATTTGTACATTTGACATTCTAAACTTTATTATTTTATTACACAATCCATGGAACTTTTTAATGTTTATCCTGTAACTCCCATTAATATCGTAAGAGCTAAAGGATCAATCGTTTGGGACGAACAAGGTACGGAATACCTTGACTTGTATGGTGGACATGCCGTAATATCTATCGGACATACGCATCCGCACTATGTAGAATCAATTACCAATCAATTAAATAATATCGCTTTCTATTCGAATTCGGTATTGATTCCAATCCAACGACGATTGTCAACCCTATTAGGGGAAGTTTCCGGAAAGAATGACTTTAGTCTATTCTTGTGTAATTCAGGTGCTGAAGCTAATGAGAATGCGTTGAAATTGGCCTCTTTCCATACGGGAAGAAAGAAAGTCATTGCATTCAGTAAATCCTTCCACGGGAGAACTTCCTTGGCGGTGGCTGCTACCGATAACCCAAGTATTGTTGCCCCGGTCAATCAAACGGAGAATGTTGTTTTCTTGCCATTCAATGATGAGGAAGCATTAACAGAAGCATTTGCTTCATATGGCAATGAAATCGCGGCAGTGATTATTGAAGGGATCCAAGGAGTGGGTGGAATCAGAGAGGCCTCCATTCCTTTCTTAAAATTAATTCGTTCGCTTTGTGATCAATATGGATCTGTATTCATTGCAGATTCGGTGCAATGTGGTTATGGAAGAACCGGACTTTTCTTTTCCCATGATTATGCAGGGGTGGTAGCTGATATCTATTCCATGGCGAAAGGAATGGGCAACGGTTTCCCAATAGGAGGAATCATTATCTCTCCTAAATTTAAGGCCTCATTTGGACTTTTAGGCACTACCTTCGGGGGTAACCACTTGGCCTGTGCTGCAGCGGTTGCTGTTTTAGAAGTCATCAAACAAGATAATCTGCTGGCAAACGCAGAAGCTATCGGAAATTACCTGATCGAAGAATTGAAAAAATTTGATAAGGTTTTGGAGGTACGCGGAAGAGGATTGATGATCGGTATTGAATTACCTGAGGAATTGGCCCAAGTGAAAAAGGATCTTTTATTGAAAAATAGAATCTTTACGGGTGAAGCCAAGCCAAATGTTATCCGGTTGCTTCCGGCATTGAATATGAACAAAGAAATGGCAGATCGTTTTTTAACTGCATTTGACGAAAGATTAAAAGCATAAATCAACAAAATGAAGAAGTTTTTTTCCGTTGCGGATGTCGATAACCTAAAGGATATTGTTGCAGAAGCATTAGCTATAAAGGCGAATCCGAATGCCCAAGAAGCATTAGGAAAACATAAAATGTTAGGCTTGGTATTTTTGAATCCCAGCCTGAGAACACGTTTAAGCACGCAGAAAGCTGCCATGAATTTAGGGATGAATGTCATGGTGATGAATATGGACAAAGACGGGTGGGCGTTGGAGACACGCGATGGTGTAGTGATGAATGGTACGACCGTAGAACATATTCGTGAGGCTGCGGCTGTTATGGGCGAATATTGCGATATCCTCGGCCTACGATCTTTCCCAACCTTGAAAGATAAAGAGGCAGATTATTCAGAAGATCTATTCAATAAGTTCATCAACTATTGTGGGGTTCCCGTAGTTTCCTTAGAGAGTGCTACCAGACATCCACTACAGAGCTTAACGGATCTTATTACGATTACGGAACACAAGAAAAAGGATAAACCTAAGGTTGTTCTGGCTTGGGCTCCACATGTGAAGGCGCTTCCTCAGGCTGTTCCTAATTCATTTGCCGAATGGATGAGCAAGGCACAGGCGGAAGGGCTATTGGATTTTACTGTAGCACAACCTGCCGGATATGAGCTGAATGAGGATTTTACCCAAGGAGCACATATTACTACTGACCTTCAAGAAGCCTTGAAAGATGCCGATTTTGTGTATGTGAAAAACTGGTCTTCCTATAAAGAATACGGCGCTGTCTATCCAGTGAATGAAAACTGGATGATGGATAATGAGAAATTGAAATTGACCAATGATGCGAAGGTTATGCACTGTTTGCCGGTCCGTCGGGATTTGGAATTATCCTCCGAGATTTTGGATGGACCAAATTCGTTGGTGATCAAAGAAGCAAGCAATAGGGTGTGGGCTGCTCAAGTGGTATTGAAAAGAATGTTGGAGGACTTGAAAAGCTAAGAATTCATGTCGGTATTAAATATTATTAAGATTGGTGGGAATGTGATCGATGATGCCAATCAATTATCTGCCTTTTTGGAGAAATTTTCAGCGCTGCCAGGTCGCAAAATCCTGGTTCATGGCGGTGGTAAAATTGCGACCCGTATCGCAAGCGATATGGGAATTGAGGCCAAAATGGTAGAAGGAAGAAGAATAACGGATGCAGCGATGTTGGATGTGGTTACCATGGTCTATGCCGGGTTGACCAACAAAAATATTGTTGCTGAACTTCAAAAATATAACTGTGATGCTGTCGGCTTATGCGGGGCAGATGCAAACGTGATCAAAGCTGTAAAAAGACCTGTAAGAGAAATCGACTATGGTTTTGTGGGTGATATTCTTGCCGATTCCATCAATGGTTTAGCCATTAAAAAGCTATTGGAAGCAGAATTTATCCCGGTATTCTCTGCCATTACCCATAATGGACATGGGCAGCTCCTGAATACCAATGCAGATACTATTGCTTCTTCATTGGCGGTTGCACTGTCTAAACTATACGAAGTATCACTGATTTATTGTTTCGATAAAAATGGTGTTCTAAAAGATGTAAATGATGATAATTCCGTGATTGAGACCATTAAATCCTCGGAGTTTGAAACTTTAAAGGAAGGAAAAGTAATTCATGATGGCATGATCCCAAAGCTATTCAATGCTTTTGATGCCATATCCAAAGGAGTTACCAACGTCTATATTGGCCATGCCAATAACCTGCATCTTTTTCAACAGCGTAAATTCGGAACCTGTTTGATTGCTTAACAGCGGGGAACTATTTTCCCCCTATAAACGAACCTAAACACATGAATAGAATTACGATTATTGGCGGAGGAAACATAGGATTATCCTTAGCTAGAGGCTTGGTAAAGGCAGCTTATTGCGATGCCTCATCTATTACGATTACACGCCGCAACCTTTCCTCTTTAGAAGAGGAAAAGAAAGATGGGTTTAACGTAAGTGACCAGAACCCCGAAGCTATTTCTGATGCTGACTATATCGTATTGGCTATTCTTCCTCAACAGATCCGAAAAGTGATGGATGAGATTGCGCCTACACTAAGAGCCGATCAGACCATAATTTCGGTTGCATCAGGTGTATCCTGTGCAGATATCAAAGAGGTATTAGGACAAGATAAGGTCGTCATTCGGGCCATGCCCAATACGGCTATTGCCATTGGACAATCCATGACCTGTATCTCCACAGATCAAGCAGACCAAGAAAAGATCGATGAGGTTTCGAAAATGTTTGAATCCGTAGGGTCTGTCGTGGTAATCAACGAAGATCTGATGACCTCGGCCACAGCCTTGTGTGCCTGTGGGATTGCCTTTTTTCTGAGAGGTATCCGAGCCGCCAGCCAAGGAGGGGTAGAGATTGGTTTCCATGCGCATGATGCCCTTAAAATGGCCATACAGACGGCCAAGGGAGCTGCTGATCTCTTACTTCAAATGGGAAGCCATCCTGAAAGCGAAATCGATAAAGTTACTTCACCAAAAGGTTGTACCATTGCCGGGTTGAATGAAATGGAGCATAACGGCTTCAGCTCAGCCTTTATCAAAGGCATTAAATTATCAGCTAAAAAAGCAGGAGGATTATATAATGACTGATGTAGATTTACTGATTGCAGAAAGTACTGATCTCTTACAGCAATTGATCCGGACAACCTCCTATAGCAGGGAGGAAGCCGAAACCGCAGACATCATAACCCAATTTTTAATCAATGCGGAGATACCTTCCGAACGCGTAGGTAGTAATGTGATTGCATACAATAAGTATTTTGAGGACTCCAAGCCGACCATTTTACTCAATTCGCACCATGATACCGTAAAACCAAATCCTGCCTATACCAAGGATCCCTTTCTCCCGCAGATAGAGGATGGTAAACTTTTTGGATTAGGAAGCAATGATGCAGGAGGATGTTTAGTTTCTTTGATTGCCGCATTCCGGTATTTCAATGAACTCCAGGGCCTTCCTTTCAACCTCTGTCTCTTAGCTTCGGCCGAAGAGGAGGTGTCTGGTAAGGGTGGGGTAGAAGAGGCTTATAAATACCTAAAACCATGTGATTTTGCCATTGTAGGCGAACCAACCCTATTGGATTTGGCTATTGCCGAAAAAGGATTGATGGTACTCGACTGTGAAGCAATTGGCGAAGCTGGCCATGCTGCAAGGAACGAGGGAGTAAATGCCATCTATCAAGCATTGGAAGATATACATTGGTTTCAGACGTATGAATTCCCTAAGAAGTCTGCATCCTTAGGGCCGGTGAAAATGAGTGTCACCATGATCGAAGCAGGCTCACAACATAATGTAGTTCCGGCAAGTTGTAAGTTTGTGGTGGATGTGCGCACCACCGATGTTTATAATAATGAAGAAGTACTTCAGATTATTAAAGATAACATAAAGAGTGTAGTTCAGGCGCGTTCTACGCGGTTAAATCCATCTTCTATCCCCATGGACCACCCTATAGTAAAAGCTGGACTAGCTTTAGGGAAAAAGACCTATGGCAGCCCGACTATGAGCGATCAGGCATTACTGCCGATTCCTTCTGTAAAAGTAGGACCAGGAGACTCAGCAAGATCCCATTCGGCCGATGAATTTATTTATCTGAAAGAAATTGATGAAGGGATCCGATTTTATATCGCCCTATTAGAAAATATGAAAAGCGGAATATAATTCATATCCCGCTTTTCTTTTTCACATGTAGCGTCTCCTTTGGAATACGCTTCTATTATAAAGTGATCTGTCTTTTAATGCTTTCTTCAAGCGAGATGATCGTCTCTGTACGTTGGATTCCCTTTAAGCCTTGGATATCCTCGTTCAAAACTTTTCTCAAATGAGAGGTGTCGCGGCAAACTATTTTAGCGAATGCACTGTACTGACCCGTACAATAGTGCAATTCCACAACTTCTTTAACCTGTTTTAGCTGTTCCACAGCATCTGCATACTGCGAACCTTTCTCTAAATAGATACCTAAGAAGGCGGTGATGTCAAATCCGACCTTTTGAGGGTTGATAATTAGGTTCGATCCACTAATTATGCCTAATTCTTCCATTTTTTTCATCCTAACATGGATGGTTCCTCCGGAAACTATCAGTTTTTTTGCAATTTCAGTGTATGGAATCGAAGCATCTTCCATTAAAATGGATAAAATTTGAACATCCAGGTTGTCTAAATCGTAATTTGAATAGTTTTTCTCCATAAAAATGGTATTTATTTGTTATTAAAATAGTTTATTTTTAAAAATATCGAAAAAAATCAAATAATTTTCAATTTTTTTCGATTAAATATTAAATTTGATTCAACAAACATGGTAATTCATTGAAAATATCATGTTCCTTCCCTCAAAATAACATAGGTTTATAATTGGTTAGCGTTGAAGCTTCTCGCCCGAGAAGCTTCTTCCATTTAAAATCCAACCTCAAAAACCTGAGTATTTTATATTTTTTCAAAAATAACAACATTTATTGGTATTTTAATAATCGATTAATAATATTTTGGTAATTTAATTAACATATTTGCATTTGACTATTGGAGTTATAATTACTTAATATTTTGTACATTCGAAAAGCTGATAAATTAATGGATATGAAAGAGGATGATGTAAAGATTTCGAGGAAGAAGCCGATTTTTCCAGTTGGCCCCGGCTTATTAAAATACCTAAAAGCCTATCAAAGGGATGGGAAATTACCTCTGGCCTATCGCGATCTATTGAATTTTCATGAAACGATTCCTTCTATCGATAAAAATGGGGATGATACCCTTTGGGAAATCCCGCTTTACCCACCACATGTACAGGACCAATTGTATGATCAACTGAAGATTGTTTATGCACAATTGAAAGCTTCGGGAAATACCCGTATCGTACAGCATAAAGTAATCGAAAAAATCGAATTCTGCGCCTTTGGCAATACCCATCCTTTTCGAATCAAGATCGTCAACCGGTTGAACGATGTGTATGATTACTTCTATATCAAGCAAGCCGATGCTTCCAGAATATATGGATTGGAATTGGAAGAGATCCTTTCCCCCAATCAGGTGAATTACCTGTATGATCGGGATACCCTAGTGGAGGAGCATATCGTCGGGATACCAGGTGATACCTTTAGTAAAGGTCGGATGTTTTCACCAGATTATAACCAGACCAGGATTGCCAAGGAATTTGTGAAATTTAATGAACGATGCGTGATTTCCATGTTAGGCGATATGAGGGCATATAACTTTGTGATGCAGATTACCCCTGATTTTGATGATTTCCAATTCCGGATTCGGGCCATTGACTTTGATCAGCAGTTTTACGAAGGTAATATCAAGGTATATATGCCACAGTTCTTCAAAGAGAACTTTCCTTATGTAAAGCTGTCTATGGAACATCTCAATGATAAAACAGTACTCCAATACCAACAAGAAGAGCGATCCTCCATTGTACATCGGGTCCGTAGTGAAAGACATCGAATCAAAGATTTGCGGGATGCATCCAAAACCCAACAACTTTCCACGCCAGAGAATATCGAACGATTAAAGGTACAATATGCCAAATATTATGATAATGAAAATTATTTCCATTGCGAATCCATGACCGACATCATCGAAATGAATGTGAAAAACGTCATCCGCCAAGTCCAACTATAGCAAACTGGCTCAGCGGTTCTGAAGAAAAGACATCATTTTTTACTTTACTCTTTTCTGATTGTCCTTGACAAAGGCCTCCCAACCTGAATAGGATTTACCGGTTTGAGTATCGTTTTGTTGGAATGAATGACATACCGCTACGGCAAGGCCGTCAGTGGCATCCAAAAATTCAGGAGTTTCTTTGAACCCCAATAAATTCTGCAGCATAGCAGCCACTTGCTCCTTACTGGCATTTCCATTCCCGGTAACTGACTGTTTAATCTTCCGAGGGGAATATTCAAAGATGGGAATATCCGATTGCAGTGCCGCAGCCATCGCCACGCCCTGTGCCCGACCTAGCTTAAGCATCACTTGGATATTCTTTCCGTAAAATGGGGCCTCCAAGGCAACGCAGTCGGGTTGATACTGTTCAATCAATGCAGAAGTCTTTTTGAAAATCCGCTGAAGCTTTAGGGCATGATCATCCAGATGCCCCATCTTGATCACGCCGAGGGTGATCAGGGAAATCTTTTTGTTCACTTCTTTTACAATACCATAACCCAGAACTACCGTTCCAGGGTCGATACCTAAAATAATCCTTTCCTTCGCTTTTTCCTTTTGCATGCTACAATATTACGATTTTGTCAATCATTGCACATTAAAAACCGTTATTAATTAAAAAATTGTTAAAATTGTGCTTTCATAACGGAGTTGACAAAGATTCAAAAAAAATATCTCAATATTCTCATTAAAGTCGGCATCGTGGCTTTGGCCATGTGGTTCGTCTTTTCTAAAGTCAGTAACCAAAATAACCTTATTGCCTTCAAGAAACTGATCCAGAATATTGATCATACCACCATGTGGTTCATTATTGCAGTAGTTTTCTTGTTAATGTTCCTGAACTGGTTTTTGGAAGTCGTAAAATGGAAATTCCTCGCTCGTAAAATTGAAGAATTATCCTTATGGAAGGCTACAAAGTCCGTCTTTTGCGGATTGACCTGGGCTATTTTTACACCTAATAGAATAGGGGAGTATGGCGGTAGAATCATGGTCCTAAAGCCCGAACATCGAGCAAAAGCAGCTGTCTCTATGGGGGTAGGCTTGTTCGGTCAATTGGTGCTTACTTCGGTATTTGGTGCCCTGAGTATTGCTTGGTTCGTCACTAAATTCATAGACACCCCAACTTCGGTCGACTTTGGAATCTGGATATTGGCCATCATCTATGCCCTGGCATTCGTCGTCCTTTACTTCAATGTCTCCTGGATCGATTACCTGGTTGGAAAAATCAAATTTCTAAAGAAAATCAAGCCCTTTTTCGCCGTATTGGAGGATTATTCCACGAAAGAATTGGCCTATGTGTTATGGCTTTCCACCTGCAGGTTTGCCATCTTTACTTCCCAATATATTATCCTGATGTTGATCATTCTACCTGAACTACCAGTGGTTTCCATGGTATTGATGATTTTTATTATGTTCTTCATTCAATCGGCCTTGCCTACCTTGGATATTTTCGACTTTAGTGTCCGCAGTTTTGTGGCTAGTAATTTATATGCCTATATTACGACCCAAGAAATTGCAGTCATGGCTATTGTGTCCTTTGTCTGGTTCGTCAATTTGATCTTTCCGGCTATTATTGGTTCTTTTTTTGTATTAAACGTGAATTATATCGGTGATTCTAAGTCTTAGTTTCTATTTGTTCATCATGACCATCGTTTATGTGGTCCTTGTCCTATACATGCGAAATGGTTGGATGCGGATTCCATATTTTCAAAGCGAGGAGCATTTTCCGAACGAAAAGGTCTCCATTATTATTGCCGCGCGAAATGAAGAGCAGAATATAGGAAAGACCTTGGATGCCATCATGGCTCAAGATTATCCAAAAGAATTACTGGAAGTTATTGTCATTGATGATCACTCTACCGATAAAACCGGACTGATCGTTCAATCCTATGCTACACGAGGTGTCAAACTGATCACCCTAAATGAAGGCAGCAAATTGAATTCCTACAAGAAATTTGCCATCAATAAGGCGATCATTGCTTCTGAAGGTGATATCATCATTACCACAGATGCCGACTGTCAAATGGGCCCTAAATGGGTCAGGACCATCATCTCCTACATGGTATTGAACCAAAAACAGATGGTTTCCTCCCCCGTATCTTATCATGAAGAAAAATCCTATTTCGAAAAATTACAAACATTGGAGTTTCTGTATCTGATAGGCTTAGGGGCTTCGGGAATTGGAAATGAGAATCCAACTACCTGTAATGGGGCTAACCTGGCGTATAGAAAATCTTTATTCTTTGAAATGGGAGGGTTTAAAGGTATTGATGACCTGGCTTCAGGCGATGATGAACTATTGCTTCATAAGGTAGCCGAGAACCATTCGGCTTGGATCGGATTCTGTAAATCTAGAGAGGCAGTCGTCTATACGGATGCGAAGGAGAATCTCAAAGCATTCCTGAGCCAGCGACGCCGTTGGGCATCTAAGAGTACAAAATATAAGGATAAAAAAGTGGTGGTTTTAGGCGTATGTATTTGGATCTTTAATCTTGTTTTCTTGGGTAGCCTGCTCTCCGTGTTGGTCTTGGATAAAGATGCCCAAACATTGGTGCTTGTTTCCCTCATCTTTAAATTTTTGTGCGAACTGGCTTTTCTTTACCCTGTTTTAGCTTTTATGAGGCGGAAAGAATTATTGGTCAACCTACCTTTGCTTACCGTTATACACCCTTTATACCTCGTTTACATCGGAATCATGGGGAATATCGGAAAATACGATTGGAAAGGCCGAACGGTTAAATAGACTCGACCGACTAGGAAACACTTAATTTTCTTCTTTTACTTTTGCCCGGATTGCCTCTTCTGCCTTTTTCACCACTTCTTCCAAGCTTAATCCTTCCGTAGGGATAGGATCGAGTACTTCCCAAGTCATATGGGTGAACGGGCGTAATGGAAATGAACCCCACTGGACCATTTTATAGGATCCGTTGATCGCAATAGGTACCACCAAGGCATCTGGGTTTTTCTTTAACAAGGTGGCTATTCCTCCCACCGAGAAAGCTTTCATTTTACCCGTTTTCGTTCTGGTACCCTCCGGAAATATAAATGCCGACCAGTTATGTTGTTTCATGTTATTAGCAAGCTTTAATATCTCCGCAATAGATTGTTTGGGATCCTTACGGTCGATGTTTGCGGCTCCTCCATGTTTTAGGTTAAAAGAGATGCTGGGGATATTGGCCGTCATCAGTTCCAATTTGCTGATGAATTTGCCATGAAATCTTCTCAAAAAGAAAATCAAAGGTGGTATATCGTAGGTACTTTGGTGGTTCGCAATAAAAATGACAGGTCTACCTGTAGGCAGGTTTTTATTGTCGATAAATTCTGTTCTGTTGAATAAAGTATAATTACAGGCCACCAACAGACCATTCAGGATATCAACACTTTTTTTATGAGCACTATAACCACCCAATTTTAAACATAACCATTGAATGGGATGGAATATCAATAATGAAAGTGCAAATGACAAATAAAATATAGGGGTTAGGATATATCCTAATACTTTTCTCATAATCAAATTAAAATTGAGCAAATATACATAATTGAATATTATGCATCGTTTAATGTTTTAAAAACAAAATAATATTCAATTAAATTTGAATTTTATTAAATCAATTTTTAATTTTATTAAAATTAAATGTGAAAAAATGAAATTTCCACTGCATTGCCCCGCATGTAACCATGAAATGACCGTTGTAAAGCTTCATTGCGAATCCTGCCATACCGAAGTAGCTGGAAAATTTGGATTGCCCCTGTTCCTCAAACTGGAACCTGATGAACAGGATTTTATCATGCAGTTCTTGCTCGACTCTGGAAGCCTTAAAGAAATGGCCAATAAAATGGGGAAGAGTTATCCTACTGTTCGGAACAAACTGGATGAACTCATTGACAAAATTAAATTACTTCAAGATTAAGGAAAATGAAAACCAATTTGATATCAAAAATATTTTACCCATTTGAAAACAATACCAGCAATTTTTTGCTGATTCTTGGCAGTTGCTCCTTTCTAATATTATGCTTTTTAGGCTATCAATGGGAATTTATTTCCGATGGAATCATTCAGATGCATATGGCAACATATAAGGAGTTTTGGAAAGTTCTCATCAATAATTTGATCAATACAGCTTCCCTCAGCCTGCTGATGTTTTTCCTTGCACGGCTAATATATGCCAAATCAAGGTTTATCGACGTATTAACCGTGGTGTTAATTGCGCAGGCCAATCTAGTATGTATAGCGCTTGCTCTTTTTAATCCCATGTTAAAAGAAACAACGCAAGCAATTATTCCTTCGATGGTAAATGGAACTATCAAACCCGATGAAGGGATGTTAAATCAATTGGTATGGTTATCGTTTGCTGCGATACTGGCCTTGGTTTTTATATTGTGCTTTTTCTTTTTGTTGGTTCAGGGTATGAAAATTGCCATGAATAGCAAAAAGGGATATCATGGAATCATCATTATACTGATGACTCTTTTATTGGATGCGTTATTATGGATCACACGACCTTATATCAATTAAAAATGAAGAAATATTTATTTATACTATTTACGCTGTTCGGATGCAGCTTAAGTTTTGGCCAATCGTTTGAAGGCACTTGGGAGGGAAGTTTGGAAATTCAGGGCATGGAACTCCCCTTGGTTTTTGAACTGAAATATGATGGCGAATGGAAGGGTACCATGCAAAGTCCGAAACAGTCGAAACAAAAGGCACCTTTATCGAGCATCAAAGCGAGTGCAGATTCTATTTTTATTGAAATGAAAATGATCGGCCTCAAGTATTCCGGTAGGCTAAGTCCCGACAAACAGGCTATTGATGGTATTATCCAACAGGGTGGTTTGAAAGCGCCTATGCGGATGCTTAAAAAAGATCCCGCAACAATTGTTACGGATTTTCCTAAGGTGCGATCGCAAAAAGTAAACCCACCTTATAGTTACGACACCTTGGATGTCCATTTTTCCAATACAGCCGAGAAGATCAAATTTGCTGGCACCATCACCAAACCGAAAGGGGAAGGAAGGTATCCAGCGGTAGTTTTGGTCAATGGTTCAGGACCACTTGATAGGAATTCGGCCATGTATGGGCATGAACCCTTCAAGGTATTGGCAGATTATTTGACCAAGCAGGGAATAGTGGTATTGCGATACGATGAACGAGGGGTTGGCAAATCGGAGGGGGATTTTAAAACTGCTACCTCTGCAGATTTAGGGAAAGATGCCTTGGCGGCCATCAAATACCTAAGAACCCAATCGAATGTAGACCCTAAAAAAGTGGGCATTATCGGTCATAGCGAAGGCGGACTTATTGCCTTTTTATTGGCAGGACAACGAATTGCCGGTTTGGATTATATTGTTTCCTTAGCTGGTCCAGCTATTCGTATCGATTCCTTGATGATCCTCCAGAACGAAGCCTTGGCCAAAAATAGTGGTACAACGATCGATCCCAAACAATTGGCGATGATCAAACGGAATTATGAGATTTCTAAAAGTAATCTATCCACAGAGAAGGCTTTTGAAGCTATTATGACTAACATGAAAGTTATCCCAGGTAGCCAAGAAGCTGATTTTGCTGATCAGATTGCCGTGCTCATTACACCATGGTACAGGTATTTCCTAAAGATAAATCCTACCACATTTATCCGAAAGATTAAGGTTCCTGTTTTTGCAGCATATGGAGGAAAAGATGTTCAAGTCACCTCCACCGAGAACTTGGAAAGTTTAACCGATAATCTGGCAAAGCAACCGAAGAATGAAATAAAGTTGTACCCCAACCTGAACCATTTGATGCAACCCGCTAAAACCGGTGGAATCGGAGAATATTCAGAGATCCCTATCAGTTTAGATCCGGAGCTGATGAAAGATATCGCCAATTGGATAAAGGCCTTATAAGGGATCAGCCTATAAAAAAAGGGGAACATGATAACATGTTCCCCTTTTTTTATATATCCTATTTAATTATTTGAATACAATGGAAGAGCGCCCCATGATGGAGTTGTCTGCATACAGCAAAATGGTATAAGCGCCTTTTTCAAATTTATGGTCCTGATCAGACCAAGCCATTTGATATTCTTGGCCATTATTCGAAAAATTGATCGCCTGTTTGAAAGTATATTGCAATTTCTCACCATGTACATAGAAAAGATCTTCAGAATCAGCAATCAAATTTCCTTTTGGATTGATGATACGTACATAGATATCTTTTTTACCCGTTTCGGCCAATGGATTATCCGCAATGGTAAAGTTGATATGCATCTTATCGATACGTTTTGCTTTCGTTTCCAATTCCACATCACCACTCTTCTTCATTTCCACTCCCGCAATATGAATGTTGGAAACCTTTAGGTTAGAAGCTTTGGAGATCTTGTCCGTTAGCTGTCTCTTTTCGGTGCTAAGGGTATTTGCCCTTGTTTTATTAATTTCAGATTCCTCCTTCAATTGCAGGTTGGATTCTGCTAATAATTCATTTTTTATCTTGAGCCCAGTAACTTCATCCTTCATTTTGGATACCTGATCTTTCAATCGTGCAACATCCTGTTTCGCGCGTTCCACCTGAACATCCGTTACTTCGCCTTTTTCCAATGCCGTACGTAATTCCTCAATTTTAATGCGGGCAGTTTTCTCTGCATTGATCAAAGCCTCACTGCTCTCAAAATCTTGAGCCTTCAGGTTGTCCAATTCCGCTTCGATGCGGTCTATCTCCGTTTGTAGATTCTCTTTTTGAAGGGTTACTGTATAAAGCTTTTCTCCTGAGGATTTAAACTTTACGTAAAAATATATGTTTGTAGCTAGCAAAGCTGCAATAGCAATAATAAAAAAGTAAACCTTTGAATTATCTCTCTTTCCAACGGGATCATCAACCGAATTCTGGCTGTTTACTTTATGTTCCTCAGTTTTCATATTAATTAACGCTGATATTTATGTGGATCCTATACAGGACAAACATAAATGCAAAAATGATTCCTAATAAATAATAAAGTTTGAAAGCAAATATTGTTCCAAATGCTGTTACTCAAAATAATTTAGGGTATCAAAGCCGCCTGCTTTAAGGTATTCCTCCTTTTGCATGAGCTTAAGATCAGATAGGACCATCTCATTTACCAGCATTTCCAAGCTGTATTTGGGTTTCCATCCTAATTTTTGATTAGCTTTTGTAGGATCGCCGATCAATAAATCTACTTCCGTTGGTCGGTAATATCGAGCATCTACCTTGACAACGGTCTGACCTAATTTTATTTTTTCTGGGTCTAGGCCCAATGCTTTCAATTTCTCGTCGTTGCGATCGATGATAACACCTTTTTCCGCTTCTGCTTTTCCAGAAAATTCCACTTCTACACCCAGCTCTGCAAAGGCCATCCGCACAAATTCCCTTACCGTGGTAGTGATACCAGTAGCAATGACAAAGTCTTCCGCAATTTCCTGCTGAAGGATAAGCCACATAGCTTCCACATAATCTTTCGCATGTCCCCAATCGCGTTGCGCAGAAAGGTTTCCAAGGAATAATTTATCCTGCAAGCCTAAAACGATCTTCGCAGCTGCTCTTGTGATTTTTCGGGTCACAAAGGTTTCCCCACGTACAGGGCTTTCATGGTTGAATAATATACCATTACAAGCATACATGTTATAAGCCTCGCGATAGTTGACCGTAATCCAGTAGCCATATAGTTTGGCTACTGCATAAGGGCTACGCGGATAGAATGGCGTTGTCTCACTCTGCGGCACCTGTTGCACCAAGCCATATAGTTCAGAAGTAGATGCTTGATAGATCCGACAGTGTTCAACCATTCCCAGCAAACGAACCGCCTCTAAAATCCGAAGGGTCCCCAAGCCATCAGCGTTAGCTGTATATTCTGGGGTGTCGAAACTAACCTTAACATGCGATTGTGCGGCCAGGTTATAGATTTCGTGTGGTCTGGTTTCTTGAATAATGCGGATCAGGTTGGTAGAATCGGTCAGATCGCCATAATGAAGCACGAAATTACGACCCAATTGATGTGGGTCCTGGTATAGATGGTCAATCCGATCGGTATTGAAAGAAGAACTTCTTCTTTTCAACCCATGAACGATATAACCTTTTTTTAGTAAAAACTCAGCTAAATAAGCACCATCCTGACCAGTAATACCGGTAATCAGCGCTACTTTTTGATTCTCTTGACTCATTCTACTGTTAATATCCGACAAATATATTGCAAATAAACAGCAAACGATTGATATATAAAAAATAAAGCCGCAGATTTCTCCGCGGCTTTTTCAAATATTTTAGGAAAACTTAGTTCGCCACGCGACTAAATTTAAATAATAAGGTACCTTGTCCATTGTCCAATGGAATCGGCATACGCATTTCCAAACCATTTTCATCGGCATAGGATAGATCCAAACGGTATCCACTTGTTACGTTGGCAGCCTTATCTCCGGCATACAATTTCTTGAATTGGAAAGATGGTTGTCCACCTGTTTTGCCTGGGTTGAAGATAGACCAAACGATGGTACGAACCGCACCATTGGCACAAAGATTACCTTCCGCATTGAACGTGATGGTTCCGCGTTGGTTTCCTCCTGGCAAATCCCAGATCGATCCAATGAAACAATCTACTGGTGCCTCATCAAAAATGTTCTTAATGGTATAAGAACTTGGAATGTTCTCCCGAGTAACGGAATTTAAAACCCATTTTCCTTTTACTCCTGAACGCCATTGCGATGCTGTAGGTCCTTGTCCTGATACTTCAGTGCCGGCGCCTGTACCACCCTTTTTCTGGGCTCCACAACTACCCAAGATTAACACACAGGTTAACAGGGTTAAAAATGAAAAAATACGTTTGTGCATATTACAAAGTTTAAAATAGTATATTAAATGTATATTCGTAGCAAAATAACGTTTGAAATTTTGATGAACAAAACATCCAAAAATCATACCATAAGCAAAATTGTTGCCAAGGCTATTCTAAGATTTATCTTAATTGTTCTCCTCCTTGGAATCGCTTTCAGCTTCAGCAAAGATGCTAATTTACTCGATAAGGTCTCCCTCTTTTTTCCCCATAAATGGGCTATATTTGCACCTATAACATTATTTGTCATCTTCTTGTTGCTGATGTTCATTATGTTAAGAGAAAAATATAGGAAAACAGATATCAACTGGCTTTTTAGTTTGAGCGGAGCTTTTCTGCTTTTTTATTTGATCATGCTCTATTCCCGCATCTATCCGATGCTTTAAAAAAAATATTTTAAAATGGATAAAACAAAGATTTGGGCCATTAGTAAAAATTTGCTGAAAGTACTCATTACTGTGGGCGCTTTTTACTGGTTGTTCAGCAAATTGGATCCAAAAGATATCCAGGAGGTAAAGGAAGCGCTGCTTTCCAGTAATCCTTTGTACCTGCTCTTGGCGCTAATTTTCTATTTTATTTCCATCGTTATTGCGTCATCCCGGTTAAATTCTTTCTTTAAGGCGATTGGGTTGAATCTACCTGAGCGTTATAATTTCCGTTTGTATTTATTAGGCCTATTATATAATTTCTTTTTGCCTGGTGGAATTGGAGGCGATGGCTATAAGATCTTTTTTATCAAGAAGAATTTTAATATATCGAGGAAGAAAGTATTGGGGGCCGTGTTTTTTGATCGATTGAGTGGTCTTTGGGCATTAGGGATTGTCTCAGGAGCACTTATTATTTTTATGCCGCGTTTTGCTATTCCTAATTCGGTTACTATTGCGGTATTGCTCATCGGAACAATTAGTTACCTCTATGTGCTCCGTTTATTCTTCAAGGAATTTCTAGCGAACTTTGTGATCACGCATCTCAAGGCATTATTTGTTCAGGGTTTTCAGGCAGTAGCTGTAATCTGTATCTTATATTCCATCGGATTTGAAGATAAGTTTTCGCCCTACATATTCATATTTATGGTGACCTCACTGACGGCTATTATACCATCCATCGGAGGAGCTGCAGGGGTTCGGGATTATGCGATGTTATCTCTTACTGATTATTTAGGGCTTGATAGGCATTTCTCTTTAATCATTTCCATGACATTTTATATCATCTCCTTGATCGTTGCATCAAGTGGGATCTATTATATTTTTAGACCTCAACGTTTAGGGGCCGATCGCTTACCATCGGCTAAAGAAGTAGAGGCAGAAATCGATAAAGAAGAAGAATAATGGCAAATATTGTTATCACAGGAGCAAGCAGCGGGATTGGTTTTGAAGCTGTGCTGGATTTAACCGCAAATAAGGATCATCAGGTAATTGCGTTGGCAAGATCAGCAGATAAACTTCGAAAATTACATGAAATTGCAAGCTCGTTGAATCATGATGGTGGGAAATTGTATCCTGCCCAATTTGATATTGTATATGATAATTATCCGGATTCTTTAGTGCCATTTATCCAATCAAAATTCGGTACGGTGGATATCCTGATCAACAATGCCGGAGCATTGATCAATAAGCCATTTTTGGAATCTACTGCGGAGGATTTTGCACAGATGCTGCAGTCCAATCTGATCGGACATGTGAATATGATCAGGAATATCGTACCTCTGATGACAAATGGTGGGCATATCGTGAATATTTCCAGTATGGGTGGTTTTCAGGGGTCTTCCAAATTTCCCGGTCTTTCTGCGTATTCTTCCAGTAAAGGCGCTTTGTCGATTTTGACGGAGTGTTTGGCGGAGGAATTTAAGGATAGGAATATCCAGGTTAATTGTCTTGCTTTAGGGTCGTCGCAGACAGAGATGTTTGAGGCGGCGTTTCCAGGTGTTGAAGCAGGTACATTAGCCTTTGAGATGGGAAGATATGTTGCTGAGTTTGCGCAGAACGGTAATAAATATTATAATGGCAAGGTCTTGCCGGTCGCTAATACTACACCATAGTTTTTAAGTATGGCTCTGCATCACGTCATTGTGGGGAACTCTACGTCATTGCGAGGAACGAAGCAATCTTTGGACTTTGTCATCCTGAGCATCGTCGAAGGATCTGTACGGTTACTTACGAACAGATGCTTCGACTGCGCTCAGCATGACATGAGGGAAGATTGCTTCGTCGTGCCTCCTCGCAATGACGTTGAAGATTGCTTCGTCGTACCTCCTCGCAATGACGTTCCTACTCCATATCCGAGTCCTTGAACAAAGGCAGGACAATCGTAAAGGTAGTTCCTATCCCTTCAAAAGTCTTAAACGTAATATCCCCTTTCATAGACTCCACCGTTTTCTTCACAAAGGCCAATCCCAATCCCGTTCCGGAACTTTTCGTTGTAAAATTAGGTTGGAAAATCTTTGGTAATACCTCCGCCGGAATACCCATTCCATTATCCTTTACCGTAATCTTCACATGTTCCTGATCAGGATATTCCAGAATAATACTGATCAAATGTTTCTTCCTCGTAATAGATGCCTCAATGGAGTTTTTAATCAAATTATTAAAGGTCCTCAATAATTGATCCCTATCCCCATACACCCAGATATGCTCATCTTCCGTATTATTGATTACCTTAATGTACGTATTATGGCTATTGTGGAAAACATTCGCAGATTTATTGATCTTCTCAATGATATTGATCTTGGCCAATTCCGTATCCGGAAGTTTCGCGAAATTCGAAAACTCTGTCGCAATCCGCGATAAACTATTGATCTGCTCAATAAAGGAATTGGAAAATTTATGGAACCTTTCTTCAAATCGAGGGTCATTTTCACTATAGCTCCTCGAGAGCATCTGAATTCCTAATTTCATCGGTGTCAACGGATTCTTGATCTCATGTGCAATCTGTCTGGCCATTTCCCTCCAGGCATATTCCCGCTCAGTATTCTTCAGCTGTTTCGCATTCTCCTCTAACTTCACGATCATGAAGTTATATTCCTTCACCAATGCACCAATTTCATCATCCCGCTCCCAATATAGTGGTTCATTGGGCTTGTTACTAAATATCGTCTCCGACAATTTTCTTCCGATTAAACTCAATGGTTTGGTAATGGAATTGGCAACCAATACCGTCACAAAACCCATCCCCAATACAATGATGGTATAGATATTCAATAAGGTATTCAATAACAGGTTCTGACTCCTATTTTCTTCCTCCTGAGAGGTGAAATATGGAATGCTCAAAAACACTAAAGTGTTAAAGTCGTTGTTCCTGATGGTAGCATAACTGGCGTTGTAGTTGAACCGTACTATCCGTTCAGGAATATAGGCATCTGTTTTCTTGGCTACATTGAGTGCATTGAACGCCAATGGATTCATGAAGTTGGAAAGTAGGTTGGTGTCGTAGATCCGTGATTGGGTCGTAAATTGTAACTTCCCGTTCTTGTCATATAGGTTGAAATCGGTAACCGTGGTCTCCGATAGTTGTCTTACAATCTCTCGGATTTGGGCCTCCGAATCTTCCCAGGTTGTTTCCAATCTGTTTTCGATTTTCTTGACCACATCTAAGATATAGGCCTGCCGCTGTTGGATCTTCGATTTTTCAAATTGCCTATTGATACTGATAAAGGAAATAAATCCCGAGATGACAACGGCAAAAATCACCACACCAACAATCATCGTTTGAATCCTGGTACTGTACTGTATCCTATTGATGATCAATTTGAAATGGTACTTTATACTTAAAAAGTTGAACGATTTTTGGGCAATCGTGGAAGTAATATACCGAACCGTATTGAACAAAAGGAAAAAGATGTACAAAGACAGAAAAAGGAAAGAAAAAATAGCCACCGATTGCCAGAAGGTCATCAATGGTGAACTGACCACCAAAGTAGAATGCTGGTCGGGTTTATAGACCACATGGAAATAGCCATTGAAATCCTCAATATTCTCGTATTGTTGGATTTCTCCGCCAAAGTTTGTGTCCTTATTCGGATAGGTAAAAGAACCATTCTGGGTCAAAAGATTACCATCCCGGTAAAGCGCAAAGGAGGAGGAATTGATATGGTAATTTCGAATGAATTCGATCTTGCTGTCAACAAGGATCTCAGGATAGGGTAGGGCAGTTCCAAATGCTCTATTCTTGAAGTTTAAAAAGACCTGAACCGTTTCATCTTCCCTTCCTTCCAATGGGATATCAAACTGAAGAAAATATTCATGTGTCCCCAGTTCACTCCGCAAACGATAAAAATGCTCGGTTTGGGGAACCTTGGTCGATTTGTTGATTACCTTTTCCCGATATTCCTCGATCTTATCGTTCGGATAATTCTCCAATGGCACATTATTCAGGTAGAAGTAGGAATTGAATTCAAACTTGGAAAGGTATCCACTGAAATAATTTGCCTTAAGGTAATTATTAATGCTAGTTGTATTCAGGATTTCCCTATCCTGCTGTTGGAGCATATAGGTCAAGGACTTTCTCAGTTGATTATCCTGAATTATCCTTTGTTCCATATCCACAAACAATGCGGTGGCGTTCAGGTCATCCTCGGCTTCCAATTGGTTCAGCGTGATTCTCATCTCCCGCTCCATCTTATCATGTAAGCTCCGCATATAGACCGAAGTCGTCATGAAGGCCAAGAATACCAAGGTAAGGATAAAGGTAGACATGGTGAGACTTACGCGAACCTTACTATAGGCCCGTAGCATAATCACACCTGCCAAAAAGATGTTGAAAAAGGTGTTCTCCCCAATAATCAACGCATTGATGATAATGGCTGATACCAAGGCGATCAATTGTATGTTCAGAAAGGAGGTTGTATTGGGCAGTATGGATTTTATAATCCCAACAATAGAATCAATAAAATATAAAAGGATGACCATGTTGATACACATGATCAGGATATTCAACCAGCTATACTGACTAAAGGATAATAGATTCGTCAGGTCTAAAGTTACGGCCGAACTATTGGTAATCAACGTTGAAAGGTGAAAGAACAACAGATTACTGATGATATAAATACTCAGGATACCCAGCAATGCCAAGGTATTGATCAAGTAGGGCGATAATTTCCTTAAAGGGATCTTGAGGTAAGGTTGGATGGAACGGATGTAGAATACCAACCAGACCACACTGATGGTCGTCATAAAGAATGCCCATAAATTCGGCAATATCGGACTATAGGCATAATATTTTGGGTCAAAAAGCCCCATGGAAGACTGCGCACTCAACCAGTTCGTGTTCAGATCGACCACCCTTGTTAAGGCTAGCGTGATGGCAAAGAATAAGATGGAAAACCAGGGTCTACCATTTTTCGCCAACATCAGACATATATTGTTTACAAGAATGATAAAACAGATAGAAGCGAATACCCAACAGATGAACTGTATGGTCATGTAGAGGTTATCCTGTTTACCTTCCTTCAGTTTTACGGAAAATAAATAAGATCCATTCTTACTGTAGATGTTCTTGACCGTTTCTTTGTCATTATATTCTGCCACTTCCAAATTGTTCGTGCTGATCAATTTAGTGGAAAATATATTGATGAGGTATTCGTTGTTGAAGGGAAAATTGGTGTTCACCGGAATTAAACTCAGCACGGTCATACGTTCGTTTAGTTTCTTCCGCTTAACGACATATGCCCGATTATCGGCTTTGTGAAAAGACACATCCGTCTGAAGCCCTTTGTCTGTAACTGGTACGTAATGGTTATTGCTCCAAAAAACTGGTTTATTATCCTTGTAGATGTAAAAATACAAGCGGTTTTTTTCTGACTGCTTTTCCGTGAATTCCAATACCTGGCTTGGATAGAGTTCTACATTGGAGAAGGCTTTCATGATATTTTCATCGTTGAAAATATCATCCACCATATCTTCATAATCGTGAATGTTGTTGGCCACCGTTCGAGTGTCCAATTCCAACATATCATCTTTGGTGACGATATTGTTGATGGTAATTGCGGTTACCAAGAAGGAAACCGTTAAAATCAAAAGTAGAATCCGTATTTTATTACCCATTCAGCTATAATCTGACCGTAAATATAATTAATAAAAAAGTCCTCGCAATATTTATTGCGAGGACTTTATAAAGATGTACCGTTTTAACTAAGCGTGAACATCTTCTTGACGGAAGAATTTCGCGGTGAAGTATTCACGGTTCATTCTTGCGATATTTGTTAATTTGATACCTTTTGGACATTCCGCTTCACAAGCTCCTGTGTTTGTACAGTTACCGAAGCCTTCAGCATCCATTTGGTCAACCATCGCCTGAGCACGCTCATAACGTTCGGTCTGTCCTTGTGGCAACAAGGCGAATTGGGATATTTTTGCCGATACGAACAACATCGCAGAAGCATTTTTACATGCCGCCACACAAGCACCACATCCGATACAGGTAGCCGATTCGAAAGCCTCGTCAGCTACTCGTTTAGGGATAAGGATATTGTTTGCGTCTTGCGCACCACCGGTATTGATGTTTATATACCCACCAGCCTGTTGGATGCGGTCAAATGATGTTCTATCTACTGCTAAATCTTTCAATACTGGGAAAGCTGCTGCACGCCAAGGTTCGATCACGATAGTTTGCCCATCATGGAAGGAACGCATGTGCAATTGACAGGTAGTGATGCCGTATTTAGGACCATGCGGACGTCCGTTGATCACTAAGGAACACATTCCACAGATACCTTCGCGACAGTCGTGGTCGAAATATATAGGGTCTTCGCCTTTGCGGGTTAAATCTTCGTTTACCACGTCCAACATTTCTAGGAAGGACATATCATCTGCGATGTCTTTCGCTTGAACGGTTACGAATTGACCTTTATCGTTTGTATTTTTTTGACGCCAAATCTTTAGCGTTAAATTTAAATGTCCACTCATAATTGTAATATTGAGTAACAATAGGACGCGCCTATCGCTTATTTATAACTTCTTTGTGTTAACTTAACGTTTTCGAATACTAACTCTTCCTTGTGCAATACTTCAGGTTGGTTTTCCCCTTTGTATTCCCAAGCTGCTACGTATGCGTAGTTTTCATCGTCACGTTTTGCCTCTCCGTCTTCTGTTTGTGATTCTAAACGGAAGTGACCACCACAAGACTCATTACGTTCTAGGGCATCCACAACCATCAGTTCTCCAAGTTCCAAGAAGTCAGCTACACGACCCGCTTTTTCAAGGGACATGTTCAACTCTTCGTTCTTACCAAGAACACATACATCAGACCAAAACTCTTTGCGTAGCTCCTGGATCAATCCTTTTGCTTTGGTCAATCCTTCTGCTGTACGAGCCATTCCACAGTATTCCCACATAATGTGGCCTAATTTCTTGTGGATATCATCTACAGTTTTGCTACCCTTCAAGGATAATAGTTTATTGACATAATCCTCTACCTCTTTGCGGGTTTGCTCGAAAGCAGGATTATTCTGATCTACAGGATTAAAGTTTCCGATTTTTGCTAAGTAATCTCCAACAGTGTAAGGGATTACAAAGTAACCATCAGAAAGACCTTGCATCAATGCCGAAGCACCTAAGCGGTTCGCGCCGTGATCCGAGAAGTTAGCTTCTCCCAAACAGTATAAACCAGGGACCGTAGTCATTAGGTTATAGTCAACCCAAACACCACCCATGGTATAGTGTACCGCAGGGTAGATACGCATTGGTTGCTCATAAGGGTTTTCGTCGGTGATTTGGTAATACATGTCGAACAAGTTACCATATTTCGCCTCTACTGTATCTTTACCTAAACGGTTGATCGCATCCGCGAAATCCAAGAATACCGCTACACCCGATTTACCAACACCACGTCCTTCATCGACCATTTCTTTCGCATTACGAGATGCCACGTCACGTGGTACCAAGTTACCGAAGGAAGGGTATTTTCTTTCCAAGAAGTAATCGCGATCGTCTTCTTTAATATCTTTAGGTTTGATTTCGCCTTTGCGAAGTTTTTCCGAAAGTTCAATAGTTTTTGGAACCCATACACGGCCATCGTTACGAAGAGACTCCGACATCAAGGTTAATTTTGATTGGTGGTCTCCCGTTACAGGGATACAAGTAGGGTGGATTTGTGTATAACATGGGTTAGCGAAGAATGCACCACGTTTGTGTGCTCTCCAAGCTGCTGTAACATTACAGCCCATCGCATTGGTTGAAAGGAAAAATACGTTTCCATAACCACCAGTACATAATAATACCGCATGTCCAGCATGGGATTCGATCTTTCCGGTAACCATGTCACGCGTAATGATCCCTTTTGCTTCGCCATTGATTTTCACGATGTCCAACATTTCATGGCGTGTGTAGGATTCTACTTTTCCTTTTTGGATCTGACGGTTCAAAGCAGAATAAGCGCCTAACAATAATTGTTGTCCAGTTTGACCACGTGCATAGAAGGTACGGGATACCTGCGCACCACCGAAGGAACGGTTATCCAATAAACCTCCGTATTCGCGGGCAAAAGGCACACCTTGAGCCACACATTGGTCGATGATGTTTACAGATACCTGTGCCAAACGATAAACGTTTGCCTCACGAGCACGGTAGTCACCACCTTTGATCGTATCGTAGAAAAGACGGAAAACAGAGTCACCGTCGTTTTGGTAATCTTTTGCTGCATTGATACCCCCTTGCGCTGCAATCGAGTGTGCACGTCTTGGTGAATCTTGGTAACAGAAAGTCTTTACATTGTAACCTAGTTCGGCTAAAGAAGCCGCAGCTGAAGCTCCAGCCAATCCGGTACCAACAACGATAATGGTGAATTTACGTTTGTTGGCTGGGTTAACCAGCTTCATATCAAATTTATGTTTTGACCATTTTTCGGCCAGTGGGCCTGCAGGTACTTTTGAATCTAACATATTCTCTTATTTATTTAGTAGATCTCGCGAAAGCTGAATCTGTAAATAACCTATTTAACAAAATAAAAATACAATGGCATGGATGCGAATAGGATCGGGATGATGATACCGAAGATCCAAACGCCTAAGCCTCTGATGATTCCATTGTAACGTCTATGGTTGAAACCAATCGTTTGGAATGCCGATTGGAATCCATGGATCAAATGGAAAGACAATGCTGCCATTCCTAAAACATATAATCCTACCAATAATGGGTTCTGGAATGTCACTTCTACCTGCTTGTAAAGATCCTTAGATTTTACCGTTTCGATACCATCGTTTACATAAGTTACATAGCCTGTGTAGTCTGCAGGTACATTTTCAGCAAAGATGGTCTCCCTGTTTCCAGTTGCCAATTCCGTGTGGTACTCCACATATGGAGTCGTACCGAATTTGTATTGGTACCAAAAGTTTTGCATGTGGGTAACAATGAAAACTAATAGAACAGTACCCAAGATTCCCATGTTGCGAGAATTCCAAGCGCTATTTGCCTTGCCATCATACTGGTTGTAACCAATAGGACGTGCCGACTTGTTCTTAAGCGTTAAGATCAAGGCATAAACTGCATGGATGATAATAGAAGCGTAAAGTAAGTAGGATACTACTTTAATTGGGGTAAAGTGGGTCATGAAATATGCATAATTGTTGAACGCATATCCCCCGTCATCTTTAAATAGTTGTAAGTTACCAATCAAATGGACTATTAAGAACGTACATAAGAACAATCCTGTCAAGCTCATGATTAGTTTCTTCCCTAATGAAGATGTTAATACTGGCTTTGATTTACTCATTATTACTATGAATTTAATTTAGTTTCGCAAATCTATTCAATTGGTGACACATAACACGGAATTATGTTCAAATTTCCACTAATTTAGAATGGTTCTAATGTTTTATAAACAACAATGGCCAGATTTGATAACAAATCTAGCCATTGTTGTTTTTTTAGGTGATGAAGGGCTATGCCTACACCTGTCCTGAGCCTTTTTATAAAAAGGAATATCCTAGACCAATAGACCACATGCTGATCTTCTGGCTTCTATTGCTTTCTTGACTGATATTGTTCAATCCATGTTCATAACGCAAGTCGATCGTGATGCTTTTGATATCTGCACCAATACCGCCGATGATTCCTGTAGAAGATTTTTTGTAGTTCTCAAAATCTGTTGCACTGTTGAAATCCACTTTACCATCTTGGGCAAAGGAAAATACCGGTCCAGCTTGAATACGCACGCCCAAAGGCCCTAATCCAATCTTGGTTCCCAATAAAATCGGAAGATCCATGCTTTTTAATGTAGCTTCTCCTTCTTCATTATTTTCTTGGTCCTTAAAACCTGCTTTTTTCTGGGTATAATACAGCTCCGGTTGAACATGGAATCCGGCTGCTCCAACACGTCCCCAAACACCCAACTGATACCCGGTCTTAGTGTCTGAGTTTAACCATTTTCCATCTGATTTTAGGCTTGAGAAATTCAATGCCCCTTTAACACCTAACTTTAAGCTCGGTAATAATTGAGCTTGACTCGCCTGCACACAGAATAGCAATGCAGCAACTCCTAGTATGATTTTTTTCATATTAAAAAATTAATATATTTACTATTTCCAATTACTAAAGTAGTAAGATTTTATCAAATAAGCGTTAAACTCATGTATAATTTCAAGATTCAGGCGAAAGATTGGCCAGTTCTAAAACTAAAATTAAAAAGAAAGTATAATACCTTAACTGAAGAGGATCTACAGTTTCAGGATGGTCAAGAGGATGAACTTTTAAAACGCCTGGCTGTTCGTCTAAATAGAAATATTGATTACGTCATTTTCACCTTATCAAAAGAAATGGTGGACTTGGATTCCAATCGCTTGTAAGATGTCGGAGAAACTGATTTCCTGGGAGGATTTTGAACAGGTGGATTTACGGGTAGGAACGATCAGGAGCGCCCATGATTTTCCGAAAGCTAAAAAGCCAGCCTACCAATTGGAGGTAGATTTTGGGCCTGAAATCGGAATTAGGAAATCCTCTGCGCAGATCACTGCCCATTATTCCAAAGAAGAACTGATTGGAAAACAGGTGCTGGCAGTAGTTAATTTTCCAAAGAAACAAATTGCCAACTTCATGTCCGAATGCCTGGTAACCGGCTTTGCCGATGAAAACGGTGATATCATCCTAACAACCGTCGAACGTCCTGTTCCCAATGGCTCCAAATTAATATAATGAAGATCTATAATTTTGAAGATGATCCTTTAGCTGCTGTTCCCAATGTGGATGAACAGTACATGATGGAAGCCCTGAAATTGGCCAAGCGGGCGGCCGAAGAGGATGAGATCCCAATAGGTGCCATTGTTGTGGCCAATGGAAAGATCATTGGTAAAGGATACAACCTAACCGAAAAACTGAATGATGTAACGGCGCATGCCGAAATGCAGGCCTTTACGGCTGCTGCCAATTTCTTGGGCGGAAAATACCTGCGCGATTGTACCTTATATGTCACCATTGAGCCTTGTGTGATGTGTGCCGGTGCCAGTTACTGGACGCAGATCAGCAAAATTGTCTATGGAGCCAAGGATATCAAAAGAGGGTATTCCGTTATTCAGGATAAAATCATCCATCCAAAGACCACCATTGTTTCCGGTGTACTGGAAAAAGAATGTGCAGAATTGATGACATCATTTTTTCGTCAAAAACGATGAATCGACCAATAATTAAGGCCCGAAAGCAAACTATACCGGGCATTAATTGTTATATTCGTACATAAATTAATAACATCAAAAATAATAATATTATGGCATTTCAATTAGAAGCGTTACCCTACGCTAACAACGCATTAGAACCACATATTGACGCAGAAACCATGGAAATCCACCATGATCGTCACCACCAAGCATACGTAGATAACTTAAACAAAGCAATCGCAGGAACAGATGCAGAAAATGCTTCATTAGAGGATATCATCACGAATATTTCTAAGTACCCAGCTGCTGTTCGTAACAACGGTGGTGGTCACTTTAATCACCAATTGTTCTGGACAGTTTTAGGTCCTAACGCAGGTGGTGAACCAACTGGTGAATTAGCTGATGCAATCAATGAAACATTCGGTTCATTTGATGAATTGAAGAAAAAACTTCAAGAAGCTGGTGCAACCCGTTTCGGTTCTGGATGGTCTTGGTTGATCGTTGGTAAAGATGGTAAATTAGCGGTTACTTCTACGCCTAATCAAGATAATCCTTTGATGGATGTAGCTGAAGTTCAAGGTACGCCAATCTTTGGTATCGATGTTTGGGAACACGCTTATTACTTAAAATATCAGAACAAACGCCCAGCTTATCTTGATGCTATCTTCAATGTAGTAAATTGGGATGCAGTAGCAGAGCGTTACGCGGCAGCGAAGAAATAGTCTTTAGATATTAGATAATAGACATTAGATAATAGATATGGTAAAGCGGACAGATATTGTCCGCTTTTTTTTTGATGTTTTTTTGCTTTGTTTTTTTGGATCATCTTCGTCATTGCGAGGAGGTGCTGCGTCATTGCGAGGAGGTACGAGGAAGCAATCTTTGGACTTTGTCATCCTGAGCTTCGTCGAAGGATCTGAACGGGTACCAAATGTAGATGCTTCGACTGCGCTCAGCATGACATGCGGAAAGATTGCTTCGTTCCTCGCAATGACGCGGCTCCCCACCACGTCCACCACCAAGTCCAACACAACTCCATCCACACCCCACGACCTCGTCCCACAACCACGCCCCGCTACCTCGCCCTACTAACAAACCCTATTAACACACCCAAGGTCTATCATCTCACATCTATCATCTATAATCTTCCACTATCATCTATTATCTATCATTAACATATTTTAGCTAATCATAGCGCTTTCATCCCACCATCTTTAACCAAAATATGTTAATGATAAGTCCGAATATGTTATATAAATGCCTGATAATATGCGTAACTTAGTGCGAAAAATTTTTTTTAGAATATAAATAGATAAAAAAGGATATAGAACTATGTTAAAAGGATTCTTTAATGTACCTACTCCAACCAATGAGCCGGTATATTCTTATGCTCCAGGAAGTAAAGAAAGAAGCTTGTTAAAAGAAGCTATCGCTGCCGCTCGTGCAACAGAAATTGATGTACCTATGTATATTGGTTCGGAAGAGGTTACTACAAGTAAAAAAGTAAAATTAACACCTCCACACGATCACAAACATGTGTTGGGATATTATAACCAAGGCACGAAAGCCCATGTAAAAGATGCAATTGATGCAGCTTTGGCTGCTAAATCGGCTTGGGAAAACCTTCCATGGGAACAACGTGCTGCGATCTTCTTGAAAGCTGCCGAATTGATCTCTAGCAAATACCGTTACAAATTGAACGCGGCAACCATGTTAGGCCAATCTAAAAACGCTTACCAAGCGGAGATTGACTCTGCCTGTGAAATCGCTGATTTCTTGCGATTCAATGTGAAATACATGTCGGAGATCTATCAGCAACAACCGCCGATCAGCCCGAAGAATGTATGGAATAGGGTAGAGCAACGTCCGTTGGAAGGATTTGTTTTTGCTTTAACGCCATTCAATTTTACTGCAATTGCCGGTAACTTACCTACCAGTGCGGCGATGATGGGTAACGTAGTGGTTTGGAAACCATCCAATGCACAGATCTACTCGGCGAACGTGTTGATGCAGATCTTCAAAGAAGCGGGAGTACCTGATGGGGTAATCAACTTGGTTTATGTATCAGGTCCTGATGCTGGAGATGTAATCTTCAAACACCCTGATTTCGCTGGTATCCACTTTACAGGTTCTACTGGCGTATTCCAGGATATCTGGAAAACGATTGGTGAGAACATCCACTTGTACAAAACCTATCCACGTATTGTTGGTGAAACAGGTGGTAAGGATTTTATCTTAGCTCACCCTTCTGCGGATATCGAAGTGTTGAACACGGCATTGGTTCGTGGTGCTTTTGAATACCAAGGACAAAAATGTTCTGCGGCTTCTCGTGCTTATGTACCGAAATCATTGTGGAAAGAGTTGAAGAAAATGATGGAAAGAGACATCAAATCCTTCAGAATTGGTGGAACGGAAGACTTCAGTAATTTCATCAATGCGGTGATCGATGAGAAAGCGTTTGATAAGATCACAAAATACATCGACCGTGCAAAAGAATCTAAAGATGCGGAAGTAGTTATTGGTGGTGATTATGATAAATCTAAAGGATACTTCATCAACCCTACAGTTATTGTTGCTAAAAAAGGTGATTACGAAACATTGAGCGAAGAATTGTTCGGTCCAGTATTGACCATTTACGTATATGATGACAAAAAATGGGAAGATACCTTGAAATTGGTAGATACTACTTCGATCTATGCATTAACAGGATCTATCATTGCACAGGATCGTTATGCAGTTGAAGAAGCGACTCATTATTTACGTAATGCAGCAGGTAACTTCTACATCAATGATAAATGTACAGGTGCAGTAGTAGGACAGCAGCCATTCGGTGGTGCAAGAGGTTCTGGTACAAACGATAAAGCTGGTTCCATGATCAACCTATTACGTTGGGTTTCTCCAAGAACAATCAAAGAAACTTTCAACCCGGATACAGATTACCGTTATCCATTCTTATTGGAAGATTAATCCTGAATTACCTTTTTAAAAAGGTAATTCTGAAATTATAAAAGGATTTTCTTGATATATATCCCGTTATGCCAAGCATAACGGGATTTTTTGTGTTTAATAATATAAAAGAATCTAATTTTCTTCATCTATTATTTATGTAATTTTACTAATCGTACATCCTTTGAATATTTTTACTTGTAGAAATTAAATCATCTATCAAAGTTTGGGGAGATAGAACTTTAAGATTTTGTCCAAAAGATAATAATTCCATAAAAAAATCATGAGTAATAAATAGTCTTAGTCGTATTCTAAGTTCATCTTGATTATCCAATAATATTTCTTGAGAATCGTGCAAAGGTAACGATTTGATGTATTTTCCTTGAAATGCATTAAATGAAAGTATAACATCTTCTGGTAGATGTCCATTCGGACTGATTATGCCAAAGCAGTATTTATAATGTTCAATGACATCAAAATCTTTAGGAAAATTAAACTTTCGTTTAGAAATTTCCAAATCTGCTAAACGATCAAGCGCAAAACTCTTTATTGTGTTATCATCAAAATCTTTTGATAAAACATACCATCTATTTTTAAATTCTTTAAGAGCAAGAGGCTCTACAGTACGCTCAGTTAATTCATCATCCCAATATTTTCGATACACAAATTTTATTTGAAAATGATTTTTTATAGCATGTAATATGCCATTTAGATGCTCAGTGCCATGAGGTTTCCGCTTTTCAAAATGAATGTAGTTAGATAGCCTATCGGCTACATTCAATGCATTAAAAATTTCAAAAGCTTCCAAAATTCTTTCACTGACTTCTGGTTGATCATCAAAGTCTATGAAATAAACTTTTTTAGAGAAATCATACAAAATTTCAATATTATACAAAGAACGAATATCTTCTCTGTCTCGTAGAAATGTACGTTTTGAAATGTTAAAATTGTAAGCTTGAATTTCTGATTCCAATGCCAAATATTCCTCAATATCAGAAAATGAAGCTGGGTGCTTCCGTAATTTTTTAATAATGAGACTGTATCTTGCTATCGATTCTCTTTTTGACATAATAGGAAAATAAGTTGAATTTAATAATTACAAAGTAATTTGACCACTATTTTAATCACTTGGTTGAGTTAAATAAAAATCGTTCATTACTATCTACTATATCCTTTAATTTTAAAATTATAGAGTAATGATGAAATATTTTCTTTTCCAACAGGATTTTGACTATGCACCTCAAAGTCAGGTAGCATCAAAACATTATCCATACAATAATTAACTAACCAAATAGCACAGTCATATCCACTTTTTTCTAATCCCAAATCGTGATCAAATGAAATGAAATCAGGTAAACCATTTTTTTCAATATATTTGACAAACTCTGCGTATGAACGTGCCCCAAAATATCCATTAGGGATAGGACGAATATCATCAAGATATAGCTTTTTCATTAAGATAGTTTTAAATTCAAAAACAAATAATCGCATTTTTTATATGATCCATAATTTCACTCCGCTGATAATAAATAATCTATAAGGTCAATGGAACTTCAGATATTAAATCGAGAAGACATTTTTGATTAATATTTGAAATTATTATATATTGGTGATATTCATGTTTCAGCTTAGCGTGACTCATATCCTTTTTCAAAGATGTCACTTAAGGCGGACAAATCATGGCTTAGTTGAAATTAAAATTATACAATCCAAAAGATTTTAAGCTTTTGGATTGTATAGTATTGATAATTAAGATGATAATCTTTTGATTTTTTTTATCTCTTCAAGTTTTAACCATTAAAGGTAAATCCGTTTGAATTTATTTATCGTATTTAATTTTTCAATCGGAAGCATTAATTATTTCAAAAGTGGTATTTGTTCTGGAATAATTTTATTAAGATAATCATTCCATGCATTCCATTGGAAATATTGACTCGGATGAGCTATGAAGATTAATTTGTAAACTTTGTCGTTATATCTCAATTCATAGACATAAGACCTACGGTTGTCAGTAACTTTGTCCCAATGTGTACATTTATGAAGTGCTTCAGAAAAAATTTCTTCTTCAAATTTCTTGTAATATTGGGTAGCTGATGTTCCTAGAAATAGTGCAGTAGCAAATTCATCATTAACGATCAGGCTTTTTAAACACTCAAATCCATGTAAAAAATGTTGTTTAGATGGTCTTTCTGTTTTTAATTTCATAGGTTCCTGAATAAAATTATAAAAACCAACTTTAGTCCAAAACTTTTCTATATTAATATCCTTTGTACCATATAATGCTCTGTACAAATTATCAAAAACCTTCCAGGTTTTTTCACCCTTGATTAAGGATTCTATAATCCATTGAGTAGAATTTCTTTTTTGTGTAAACTCATCATAGGCTACTTGACAAAATTCACCGTATTTATCTACTGCATAATGGCTTTCCCCAATGATCATCAATCGATTTGGTTGATTATTAAAATCCTCCCCCAACCAAGGATCTCTTGCTAAATTTTTCATTCTTTTAGATTAATAATTAAAAATATGTCTATAATTCATTGAATAACTATTTAAGGTATAATGGTCGTAAATTTATTTAGTGGTTAGTTTTTAAATAAACTTCTACTGTGAATTATTAACTACAAAGCTGGTGAATGCATACCTTTATTAGCCCCATTGGGATGCCTGAAACAGTAACCATTGGTAAGGTTTTGGATACTGGTTTGGCTCGAACCACAATACTTGCAGGTATATTTAGATTTTTCGCTGCCTTCATATAATTTGTGCCTACCTTTGTTCGCACCGTTAGGATGCTTAAAGCAATATCCGTTCATCAGAGCTTGGACACTGGATTGTTTATTCCCACAATATTCGCAATAATAATATGCCATAATTTTATTTTTAAAATTTAACCTACTTTATTGATTTTTCGGCTATTCTTTAATTAACTACTAAATTAAGATGAAACTCAGTCAAACTATGTCACAATTAGATTAACACTTCAAGTTTATTAAAAACTTTTGGACAATCAAGACAATAATTCCCATACTTTTTCTATTTTAAAGTATCGCATATAATATTCTACTATTTCCTCTTTTCCAAAACCAGCTTCAATAAAATTTCTTAAATTCTTATCTATTTCACCCCTTGTCAAGCGTGCGATAATGGAATTTAAAAAAACTTCATCTCGTTGTGTTTTTTTATCGGTAAGCAATAAATAATAGTATGCTGCAATACAATTGTCTCCCAAATTTCTTTGTATAAAATCGAAAAGTTCTTGATTTCCTTTATCTCTCTTAATCATACCAACTAAACCGTCCCGAATTTCAATATCATTTACATCCATGATTTTCCGGAAGTAGCCTTCCTGCATATATTCATTGAAAATCCAACTAGGTAATACCTGTGTTTCTGATGCATAAATCTTTGGACCGTAAGGCCAATAGAAACGGGGAAGAAATGTTTTGAAGGAAGATTCTCCCCCAGAGCCATTTAGAAGTGATGTTAATTTTTTCCTTTGCGAAAATTTAAAATAGGGATATCTTAAGGCGTAGACAACGTTTTTACCAAAGAAGACATGGAATATCTCTGCATTGCATAAATTTCTTGCGTGTTGCAGACTCTCTTCATGAACCAAAAACCTTTCTTTTAAATTTTTACTATACGCGTCATATTGGTGAATACTTTTACAAATAGTATACTCCATCACTTCACGGAGCAGCTCCACTAAATTGAAACTGCTTTTCTCCAATTGATACAACATCCTGGAAATCGTATTGAAAAGATCAAACCTTAATCCTTCCGTAGAATAAAATGGTTTATTGAATTCAGTTTCTATTAGCTCATCAAGATTGTGACATTTTTTAAAGTGCAAATATTCTTCAGGGCGAAGAAAAATAGCATTACGTATGGTTTCTTTTATCAGATTATGATGAAGATATATATCGAACTTTTCTTTTTTCAAAAAATTGAAATTCTCGCAGTAAACCACTTTCGGCTTAGGTTTGCCCAAACGATAGGAAAATAGCCACTCTATTCCTGCCTCAAAGAGTGAGTCATAAATTCTCCTTTCTGGCTCAGAGCCAAAATACTCAATTCCGATAAGAAATTGAAAGCGGGTATTACTGATTATTTCGCGTATAATATTTTTGTTCAGCATGTTAAAAATTATCAGCTTGCATCATGTGACCATCGATATTCTACGTATTCTGGAACAAAGCTTGGTCTTAAAAATTTGGCAGCTTTAAGAGCATCTTTAAAATCTGCAGAATTATCAATGAGGTAGGTAGCTCCTGTGCTAGGACAAGTAAATTCACTCCAGCAGTATGGTTGACCAGATCTTCCTCGTCGATCCTGCAAATAATCAAATTTTTCTTTACTCTTGTATAACCTTAAAACTTCTGTATATTCTGAATTGTGTTCTACTAATTTCTCGTCTATTAATTCTGCCTGTAAAAAATCCAATAAGCCCCTTTCGCCAACTCTTTCTTTAACAAAGGATATGATACCCGACCTGATATCTTCGTTATTTTCCATTAAAAATCTTTGATATAGCAAATCAGTTCCATAATAGCTGAATATCCATTCCGGCATTTCTCTTCCATGTATATAATATGCCTTCCCTCCAAACGGCCATTCTATAGCTGGATATACCGTAGAATGCAGTTGGCAGTCTTCATTCTCTCGTATAATAGGGTTAGGGATGGCCAGTACAAAATCTTCCCAGAAAAAAACATTATAAACACCGGAACAAAATAATTTTTTCAAGTATGAAAAGTCAGGGATAGTAAAATCTCCCAAATTTATATGAAAATCCAGGAAAGCTAATCGTTCTAAATTCCCTTTTAAGATTTTACCGTTTTTACTAAATTTAATTATAATATCCTGTACTGATTGTTTATGATTGAGATGAAGATGTTCCGATATTGTCCTTTTTAAAAGTATATCATCCCATTGCTTAATAGATTTCCTTGTAGTATTATCCATAAATCTATTTAATGCATTATCTACAGTCAAGATATTTATCTTTCTTGATTTCACATCTTTGAGCAAACCTAAATCTAGACCGCTGTACTAACCAATTTTAGGAATGGCGCGAAGCAGTAACTTTTCATATAACCATTTTATACCTTGCTCAAAATCTTCCTTACAGATCTGGTTGTTAATCAATACGGTCCTATATTCATGAAGTATATTATTAAGGACAGTGCTATTATATAGGTATTTTTCATTCTTTTTCTCCATAACAAATGTTAAGTTTTAATATATTTTTAATCCCTAACTGCAAGCAAATGATTTTCTCTCGGGTCAAATCTTTGTTGAATACCAACTCTAAAAATTCCTTTGGGGATAATCGTGTGTCTATGATCTTTTTTTTCCAAGATCTCGGCTTTATCAAACATTAATATGTTGTTTACCAAATTGTTTGATATAGAATGATTTAGAATACAGTCTTCTTTTGTCTCAATGATAAAACTATTATACAAATCATACATATCATAATCACCAAATAATGCATGAAAGGAGGCGGAATGTTCAGAAGTCGAAATAAACTTTTTGTTTACTTTTCTAGCTTCAGATGGAACTTTATCAATTTTAAACCATTGTATATCGCCTTGATGAGCAAATTGATTCATAATTTACTTTTTTATTAAATTTTTGTATAATGAATATTAATCAATACGTCTTAGAAGTTTTCGCAACCTTATTTACTATTTAAACCTATTTCAAACCCTAAACTTGTCTTTCCTTTCTTAGGTATAAATTCCTGCTCTTCTTGGTTATATATATCTGTTAATGTCATAGAATTAATAATTTGTGTTTTAAAACCTAATTTGTTGGAAAGTGCTTGAGCTTTTGAAACATGCAATTCCGTAAATTCATATTTTGCAATGAGGCGACCCTTGCGTAAAAGTGCTCTGTCAACATTGGCTAGATTAGTGTTAAATGAGCAGATTACTTGAATGTGAAGACAATCTGCTAATAAGCCATCGGCGAGGTTCAATAGTGTTGAAACAGGTGACTGGTCGTTGAGATCCCTCTCTAATATAATTTTCTCTGCATCTTCGATGACTAAGATAGAATTACGGTTGTCCATGAGCAAGGAAATTAGATCAGGTTTGGTCATAGCAGCCGCCATATCAGGTGGAATGAAAATAATCTTTTTCTTTATTGTACTGGCTAAAAAACGAAGATAGGAAGTTTTTCCAGTGCCGGGTTTACCGTGGAGTAACACTAAACCTTTGTCGTTTTTCTGATTAAGTCTTCGAAATATGGTTTCGTGTATAGGCAAAAAGTCATTGTTATAGTTGGATTCAATATCCATTTTTGGCTTGGTAAGATTTAATTTTTTAGTTTCAATACCATTTCTGGAATTGACTAGTAGATGGATTTCTGGTTTTTCTTTTTTCCTGTGAAAAAATTGTGATAGTCTGTCTATAATCTCTTTCACTTTTGCCACATCAGTCTTTTTAAAAAGATATGTTATCCTTCTGCCTACATCGAAGTGCACTATTAGATCCTCATACAAAAAGTAATAATAGTCTTTCAACCTTAGCTTTCCTTGATCGAAATCCTCGGCATTAATTCCCCCCTCAAAAGCATGGTTTTTAAATTCATTTTGATAGTTAATATTAAAATAATCATTAGCCTCCATGAAAGATATTTCTTCTTGGTGGAAAACATTAGGAAGATCCCCAAAATAACTAACAAATAGTTTTTGGAATCTAATATCTCCGAAGTCATCAAACGCAGTATTTAAATCTGATTTAGGTCTAGGCTTTTCAACATTGTTTTTAATTTGTAATTGTATTCGTTGGATGTTTTCTTTCCATAATTCTAATTTTGTCATATAGCTTTGCTTTTTTACCAAAAACAAAATTAGAACAGGTGTCAGCCAATATATGACCTGGTCTAAATTTTAATTGAATTTAATTCAATGATATATATCCCGTTATGCCAAGCATAACGGGATTTTTTTATGTTCATTCGGCTGGAATTGGGTAAAGATTTACCAATATTGTCATCGAGATCGCTTCGAGATGATAGTGAGGTGTAAGTATGGTGTAAGTGAGGTGTAAGTGCTAAAAGACACTTAAAACCTACTTCCATGCCGCCATCATCTTACTTAGACCTCGAACCAAATAAGTTTATTTTGTAACATATGTCCTATATTAGGAACTAACTCTATAAAATAACTATCTTAAATAAATTATTTACTAAATAACCTACGCTTATGTTTTTTCGTTTATTGAAGTTAGAATGGAAATCCTTTTTTCGCTCTGCCAGTTTGGGTAGAGGTTTGGGGGTTAAAATATTCTTGGGCTTCTTGGCTGTTTACTTTCTTGTCAGCTTTTTGGGGTTGGGGATTGCTTTATATCCGATCATGGAGGAGGTTTATCCTGGTGAGCAGCCTATTAAAATGGTAAATGGTTTCCTGTTACTGTGGTTTGTGGGAGAGTTTGTGATGCGGTTTCTCCTGCAGAATCTCCCGGTCATGGATATCAAGCCCTTACTCACCAAAAGGATAACCCGCAAAAATATCCTGCATTTTCTGTTGGCAAAAACCAGCTATTCCTTCTATAATTTCCCGACCTTGGTAACGGCTGTGCCTTTTGCCATTTACAGTTACCATATGCAAAGTATCAGCTTGCCGCAGATGCTGGCCTGGTTGATCGCTGTAGCAGGAATAGTATATTCATCCAACTTTTTTATCTTTTGGGTTCAGAAAAGATTTTCCAATAACCTAAAAGCACTGATCCCATTCATTGTCATCTGCCTTGGATTGTATGCGATCGAATATTTTGGCCTTTATTCCCTCAGTAACTTATTTGGTTCCTTTTTCGATGCGGTACTCCAGTATCCCATACTTTGCCTGATCCCTGTGATATTGGCGGTTACCTCGTATTGGGTAACCTATAAAGATCTGAAGGAGAATCTCTACTTGGATGCGTATATGGAAGAAAAACAAGGGTTTTCTGGTGCGGCAGATCTGAGCTGGACTAGTAGGTTTGGTGCGCTTGCGCCATTCCTGCAACTGGACCTCAAACTGATCTGGAGAAATAAACGAACCAAATCTGCACTATGGTTGAGCCTGGCCTTTCTGGCTTATGGCTTGTTCTTCTATACCAATCCTAAGTTTGATGGGGGCAACATGATGGTGTTTGTAGGGGTGATGATCACTGGGATCTTTATCATCAATTTCGGACAGTATATTCCGGCTTGGGACAGTTCCTATTTTCCTTTATTAAGAACAAGACCGATCACTATGGAAAAATATTTGGAATCGAAAGCAGTATTGATGTATGGTTCAGCATTGATCTTGATGGTCTTGAGTACACCTTATCTGTATTTTGGTTGGGATAAAGTATACACCAATTTTGCATGTGCGATTTATAACGTGGGCGTTAATGTTCCGGTGATATTGTTTTTTGGTGCTTATAATAAAAAGCGGATTGATCTGTCTGCCGGTAGTGCCTTCAATTATCAGGGAATCGGAGCGGCCCAATGGTTGGTGGGGATTCCTTTGTTATTGGCTCCAACCTTAATTTGGTTCGGCGTTTCTTTCCTAAAGGATCAGAATACGGCAAACCTGGTGTTGATCGCCTTAGGATTGATCGGCTTGCTATTGCGGAAAGTCATCATCAAAGGGATCGCGGAGATGTATGTGGAGAAGCGTTATGTGATGCTGGAAGGCTTCAAGCAAAAGGATTAATGGTTTTATAATAATATGGGATTTTAAAGATTGTAAAGATGATACATATAGAAAATTTATCAAAAGTATATAATGGGGTTAGGGTATTGGGCGTAGAGAGCTTGGATATCAAAAAAGGGGAGAGTGTAGGATTGGTAGGGAATAATGGGGCCGGGAAAACGACCTTGTTCAGTTTGATGTTGGATCTGATTCAACCTTCAACTGGAGAGGTGAGTATCAATGGGGTGAAGGTGAATGAGAGTGAGCGATGGAAGGATTTTACGGGATGTTTTGTGGATGAGAGTTTTCTGATCGGGTATTTGACTGCGGAGGAATATTTTTATTTTCTGGGGGAGCTGCAGGGTTTGTCGAAACAGGATGTGGATGCGCAGGTAGGAACATATGAGGAATTTTTCAATGGGGAGATCTTGGGGAAGAAGAAGTTTATACGGGATCTGTCGAAAGGGAATCAGAAGAAGGTGGGTATTGTTGGGGCATTGATCGGGAAACCGGAACTGTTGATCTTGGATGAGCCTTTTGCGAATCTGGATCCTAGCTCGCAGTTCAGGTTGAAGAATATGATCAGGGGATTGATGGAGAAAAAGGATTTGACGATCTTGATTTCGAGTCATGATTTGTCGCATACGGTGGAGATCTCGGATAGGATTATTGCGCTGAATAAAGGCGTGGTGGAAAAGGATTTGGTGACTTCTAAGGAAACTTTGGAAGAATTGACGAGGTATTTTTCGGTGTAAGGTTTTTGGGAGGGTGGTATTGGGGTGGCATCGGGTGGTTTTCGCGTCATTGCGAGGAGGCACGACGAAGCAATCTTTCGCCTAGTGTAAAGATTGCTTCGTTCCTCGCAATGAACTGTGTATATATCCAAATAATAAATTAAATTTTCTCCAAATAATATTCTGATTAGGCCGCTTTTGCGATGTAGCCCTTTCCAGATTTTGCGATGGCGAATGCCTGTTTGATCAGTTTGTTCACCACTGCTATGATTGCGACCTTGTATGGCTTTCCTTTTTCCATCAACCTCCCATAAAGCTCACTGCAGGCGGTGTTGCTCCTGATGGCGGATATTGCCGCCATGTACAGCACCTTTCTGACCTGGCCCATCCCCATCTTGCAGATATGTCCCTTTCCCTTTACGCTGGTACCGGATTCGAATATCCTGGGCGCCAGTCCGAAATATGATATCAGCTGCCTGTACCCCTCGAACCGACTGAAACCGTCCGTCAGGATGATAAGCAGTGCTGCGCTGCGCGGGCCGATGCCCGGGATGCTCCGCAGGTTTTCATTGAGTTCCCCGTAATTCTCCATGATGATCTGCTGGACCTGCCTTTCATGTTCATTGATGTCCTGATCATAACGTTTGATCCCTTCCTCTATGGTCTTCCTGAGCGTGG
>NZ_PEAZ01000032.1:0-600 GCF_002734245.1 Sphingobacterium sp. 1.A.4 | reverse complement strand
ATGCTCATTAAGGTACTGTTCTACGCGTATCTGAGCAATATCTATTCTTGCCGCAAGATCGAGCGCGCCCTGCACGAGAACATCCATTTCATGTGGCTTTCGGGCAACAGTACACCGGATTACCGTACGATCAATTATTTCAGGGGAAAGCGTCTTAAGGGACAGATACAGGAGCTGTTTGCCAGTATCGTTCGGATGCTGCATGATATGGAGTATGTCAGCCTGAAAGTCCAGTATGTAGATGGTACCAAGATCGAATCGGCCGCCGGTCGTTATACCTTCGTTTGGAAGAAATCGATTGAGAAGAACAAGATAAAGCTGGAGGCGAACATCGCTTCGGTCCTTTCGGATATCGATGCACAGATCAGCCAGGACCAATCTTCATTAGGGGATCAGCAGGTCGGCAGGGCCATCGATAGTGCCCAGCTGAGGGAAAAGATCAAATCGATCAATGCCAAGCTCAAAGGAGTGGATAGATCTACCGATAGGCAGCTGAGGAAGCTTGAAGACGACTATCTGCCCCGACTAGAGAAATATGAGGAGCAACTGGAAGTACTGGGAGATCGCAATAGTTATAGCAAGACCGATACCGATGCCGTG
>NZ_PEAZ01000031.1:0-611 GCF_002734245.1 Sphingobacterium sp. 1.A.4 | reverse complement strand
GTGAAGTTGGATTCGCTAGTAATCGCGTATCAGCAATGACGCGGTGAATACGTTCCCGGGCCTTGTACACACCGCCCGTCAAGCCATGAAAGCTGGGGGTACCTAAAGCATGTAACCGCAAGGAGCGTGTCAGGGTAAAACCGGTAATTGGGGCTAAGTCGTAACAAGGTAGCCGTACCGGAAGGTGCGGCTGGAATACCTCCTTTCTGGGGCCTGTACCCGGCCTCGCTGCAGAACAGATCATAATAAGGATAACAGACTCATAAAGAAGAAAGTGCCCGCCCGGACGATGTCCAGGACAGGGGTCACGAGAGAGATGAAGATAGCCAGTCCCGTAGCTCAGTTGGTTAGAGCACTACACTGATAATGTAGGGGTCAGCAGTTCAAATCTGCTCGGGACTACCAGGATACGGAAGGGGAATTAGCTCAGCTGGCTAGAGCACCTGCCTTGCACGCAGGGGGTCAACGGTTCGAATCCGTTATTCTCCACAGGCCTTCCCGCAAGGGGAAGGGATGAGAGTTCTTTGACATATTGGAAGAAAAGAGATAACAAGAGAAGACAACAGAGGAGAAGTGCCCACGGGCATGGATCCAAAGCAACGCACCATCTG
>NZ_PEAZ01000030.1:0-611 GCF_002734245.1 Sphingobacterium sp. 1.A.4 | reverse complement strand
CAGATGGTGCGTTGCTTTGGATCCATGCCCGTGGGCACTTCTCCTCTGTTGTCTTCTCTTGTTATCTCTTTTCTTCCAATATGTCAAAGAACTCTCATCCCTTCCCCTTGCGGGAAGGCCTGTGGAGAATAACGGATTCGAACCGTTGACCCCCTGCGTGCAAGGCAGGTGCTCTAGCCAGCTGAGCTAATTCCCCTTCCGTATCCTGGTAGTCCCGAGCAGATTTGAACTGCTGACCCCTACATTATCAGTGTAGTGCTCTAACCAACTGAGCTACGGGACTGGCTATCTTCATCTCTTCTCGCGACACCGTCCTGGACATCGTCCGGGCGGGCACTTTCTTCTTTATGAGTCTGTTATCCATCATCTATGATCTGTTATGCAGCGAGGCCGGGTACAGGCCCCAGAAAGGAGGTATTCCAGCCGCACCTTCCGGTACGGCTACCTTGTTACGACTTAGCCCCAATTACCGGTTTTACCCTGACACGCTCCTTGCGGTTACATGCTTTAGGTACCCCCAGCTTTCATGGCTTGACGGGCGGTGTGTACAAGGCCCGGGAACGTATTCACCGCGTCATTGCTGATACGCGATTACTAGCGAATCCAACTTC
>NZ_PEAZ01000029.1:0-613 GCF_002734245.1 Sphingobacterium sp. 1.A.4 | reverse complement strand
CCGCTTGACCCTTCTGCTACTTGTGCCCGAGCTGTTCTGCCCCGGAGATAGCCCCAGCCAACTTGTGAAATGCTTCTCCGTGGCCCATCGTTCCAGATCGTTTCCCGTCTCGCTGTAGATCTGCATCCAGGTATAGTCCGTGATCCCGGGCAATATGGTGGCATCCCTGCCCTGGAAGAGGTCCAGCAGATGGGCGCCAAGGTCCCTGATGTCCGGCCTGTTGTGCCGKATCGGTTTCCTGGGCCCTGACTGGGTCCCTTTGCCGCCATCGCCGCCCTTCTGCAGCAGGGCTTCCAGCTTATGGTCACATTCGGCAATCTGCTTCATGTAGAACAGATAGGCCTCATGGGCGATCCTTAGGGCGAACACACCCCTTTCCGTATAGAAACCCTCCAGGGCGGCAAGGATCTCCTGGGACTTGGTCCTGCGCAGCCTGGTATGGCACAGGGACAGCAGGACACCAGGATCGCGCTCGCCCGACAGGATGGCACCGATGACGGCCATACCGCTTGCTCCATGGATCTGGCTCAGTACCTCGGGAAGCCTGATGTTCATTTCCACCAGGGCCTTCTGCATGTGGTTGACATGCATGGCGGCGTTCCGCAGCAGGTCC
>NZ_PEAZ01000028.1:0-614 GCF_002734245.1 Sphingobacterium sp. 1.A.4 | reverse complement strand
TCTCGTGGTCCTACAACCCCATATCTGCCGTAACAGGTATGGTTTGGGCTCTTTCCCGTTCGCTCGCCACTACTTGGGAAATCATTGTTATTTTCTCCTCCTACGCTTACTTAGATGTTTCAGTTCGGCGCGTTCGCTTCATTTGATGGCATGTCTTCAACATGCCGGGTTGCCCCATTCGGAGATCCACGGATCGATTCGCATTTGCCGATCCCCGTGGCTTATCGCAGCTTATCACGTCCTTCATCGCCTCTGAGAGCCTAGACATCCCCCGTGTGCCCTTGTTTACTTTCTTCACGCCACCATCCCTTTTGCCAGATGGTGCGTTGCTTTGGATCCATGCCCGTGGGCACTTCTCCTCTGTTGTCTTCTCTTGTTATCTCTTTTCTTCCAATATGTCAAAGAACTCTCATCCCTTCCCCTTGCGGGAAGGCCTGTGGAGAATAACGGATTCGAACCGTTGACCCCCTGCGTGCAAGGCAGGTGCTCTAGCCAGCTGAGCTAATTCCCCTTCCGTATCCTGGTAGTCCCGAGCAGATTTGAACTGCTGACCCCTACATTATCAGTGTAGTGCTCTAACCAACTGAGCTACGGGACTGGCTATCTTCATCTCT
>NZ_PEAZ01000027.1:0-641 GCF_002734245.1 Sphingobacterium sp. 1.A.4 | reverse complement strand
GATACCACAACCCTGCCCGAACACCTGGAAGGCTTTGAGTCCCATTACGGAAAACAGAGTGAATCCATCGTCGCAGATGCCGGATATGGTAGCGAGCAGAACTACGAGCTGATGGAAGGACAGGGTATAACCGCTTTTGTGAAGTACAATTACTTCCATATGGAACAAAAGCGCAAGGATAAACAGGATCCTTTTTCGGTACAGAACCTATATTACAACCAGCAGGAGGACTTTTATGTGTGTCCGGCAGGACAAAAGCTCAGCTTTATCGGTCATGCAACCAGAGTCAGTGCCAACGGATACACTGCCCAGGTCAGCTGTTATCAGGCTCGGCGATGCGAAGGCTGCCCGATGCGCAGTGGGTGCCATAAAGCTAAAGGCGATCGGCTCATTGAAGTGAACCACAGGCTCAATCAGCTCAAGGATAAAGCCCGGGAAAGACTGCTATCGGAAGAGGGAATGTACCATCGGAGCAAGCGACCCATAGAAGTGGAAGCTGTTTTCGGTCAGATGAAAAGCAACAACAGGTTTACCCGGTTCACAATGAAAGGACTGGAGAAAGTCGCTGTGGAGTTCGGATTGATGGCCATTGCCCATAACCTCAGAAAATGGGCAAAAAAGTGGAAAGACAAAGCTTTTAT
>NZ_PEAZ01000026.1:0-649 GCF_002734245.1 Sphingobacterium sp. 1.A.4 | reverse complement strand
ATCTGCAAGATGGGGATGGGCCAGGTCAGAAAGGTGCTGTACATGGCGGCAATATCCGCCATCAGGAGCAACACCGCCTGCAGCGGGCTTTATGGGAGGTTGATGGAAAAGGGAAAACCCTACAAGGTCGCAATCATAGCAGTGGTGAACAAACTGATCAAACAGGCATTCGCCATCGCAAAATCTGGAAAGGGCTACATCGCAAAAGCGGCCTAATCAGAATATTATTTGGAGAAAATTTAATTTATTATTTGGATATATACACAGTTCATTGCGAGGAGGTAATACCTTCGTCATTGCGAGGAGGCACGACGAAGCAATCTTTCGAATAGTTTAAAGATTGCTTCGTTCCTCGCAATGATTGTTATGATTAAACCAACTATTTTTTTACTTTTTTCCTTCAATAGTTTTCCTATCCAAAAAGTTATTTCCAAAAAATTTTTAGAGCTTGATGGCTCAAAATTTTTCAGAATAACTTTTTAGCCCACTTGGCCGATATTTCTTTTTCCCGGGTCTGGTCTTTTCTAGATCTGCGCCTTATTCCTGTCCATATATTTTGACCTATCCCTGATGACTGCGGCAATCCTGAGCGCCAGTTTGTTCTTTATTGCATTCAGTATGCTCATACTGTGCTTGCTCATACTGTGCT
>NZ_PEAZ01000025.1:0-654 GCF_002734245.1 Sphingobacterium sp. 1.A.4 | reverse complement strand
ATGTAGCGTAACTTTCTGGCCTCGAATGGGAAAGTCCGAGATCTCGGTGGAAGGCATGAAGCCCTTTGACTCCAACCTGTTGTTCTCATAGCCTGTCGGAGCAATATTAAGTTCATCTAAATAAATATGGAGCTGATTGTCGACCTGATCGACTTCTATGATCTGAAAGTATTCCAAAAGCCCTTCGGGCATCAACAAGGATAGTAATTTACGTTCGGCTTCTTGCAAGGGATAACTGTTTTAAAGATGCTAAACTAAGAAATTTTTAGTATTCCCCCCCAAGGATTCAGCTTGATCCGCTTAAAGCAGGGTCAAACTAAGGCTACTTCAAGTAAAGCATACATTTTACATACTTTCACGGATCATACCGAAAGTTTGGGGGGTAAAGATTTTTAAGCATATAATTTCATCACTCTGTACAGGAAGAATGTTGTGTCCCTTACGCCACGAAAGACACTCCTAAAAGCTTTGAGTTTTGCATTGAAAGATTCTGCCGAGGCATTGGTGCTTCTGTTATCGAAGTAGTGTAGTATATATTGGTGATGTGCTGCAATGGATCTTGCCACGCTCTCAAAGGAAGCAATGCCCGCATTCTCAACCTGATTGTGCCACAGACCTAGCTTTGTAAAAGCTATCTTTTTGTCCCTGCATTTG
>NZ_PEAZ01000024.1:0-656 GCF_002734245.1 Sphingobacterium sp. 1.A.4 | reverse complement strand
GGTCCGGGCAGCTATGAGGTCCTTCAGCAGCAGTAGCTCCCTGTCCAGAGGGGCGCTTGCCCTGAGGGCATCGGCCTCCTTGAAGGCATAGTTCGCTAACCTGATGCTGTCTATCTTATCGTTCTTCCCCCTGGCTATGCCAAAGCTCCATTTGATGTGCGCCGCATTGCCTATGTGCAGGGGAAGCTGTTGCTGGCTGCAGAAGGACCAGATCAGGCGGTGGTAGATACCCGTATTCTCCATCACGACAAGCGAGTTGCCGTCCATGGTTACACCGTTTGCGGTGAGCCAACGATGGACCCCTTGGATGCCCTGGGGTGTATTGTGGAAAACCGAACTGATGGGGGACTGTTTTTTGTGGTCCAGCACGACAAGGAGACTTGCGTCGAAATGGTCCTTTGAAACGTCGATGCCAATGAAAGAGTGGGGATTGTTTGCCATGTGATCTGTTTTTTATAGTTTTGTACAGATTACCTAGTTTTTACCCCATCGATCCTAGTCCTTAATAATGGGTATTGCCCTAATTGTTATCTGGTCACTAAGGGAAAAAACGGTAGCGGATTTGATCATTGCCTAGGTATAAAAACCTTCACGGAAAGAGAATTTGCCGCTACCGTTTTAGGTAATCTTTCTAAAAGGCTAACTTAAACAATTAA
>NZ_PEAZ01000033.1:0-84612 GCF_002734245.1 Sphingobacterium sp. 1.A.4 | reverse complement strand
CCTTAAGACGCTTTCCCCTGAAATAATTGATCGTACGGTAATCCGGTGTACTGTTGCCCGAAAGCCACATGAAATGGATGTTCTCGTGCAGGGCGCGCTCGATCTTGCGGCAAGAATAGATATTGCTCAGATACGCGTAGAACAGTACCTTAATGAGCATCCTGGGATGGAAACTGGTCGTTCCCCCTCCTTTATACTGACGGATGATATGTTCCAGATCCAACTGGTCAACAACCTGGCTCACCAACCGAACAGGATGGTTCAAGGGGATACGGTCTAAAATATTCTCAGGAAAAAGACTAGGACTATTGGATGGAAGCGCTTTGAATTGTATGTTTGCCATATTGTTTTTTGGGTGCACCTTAAGATACAAAATCTTGAGGACAAAAAACAGAAAAACCCCGCCATTTTTTAATGACGGGGTTCTCTTTTAAGAGACCTTTTTAGACAGCCCCATCACATCACACTATTTATTGAACCCAGGAAGGTCCTATTGAAGTCTATAATGGGTATAGACTGAATATTCCACTTTTTTATAAACACATAGTTAATAAAAGTTTTTCGAACATCTCTGCCCTCTTCCCGATTCTTGACCCAAATTTCCAATTTTGATATTTAAGAACAATAGTATCCAATATGAATATTCTTTCAACTATATCACAACATCCAAGGAAACCGTAAACATGTCCTTATAGAAAACAGAAAATCAAAAATTTCTTGGGATTTATTCCAAAAATCATTCCTGCAGTAATCTTTTGCTATCTGGAACAATTAATACCCTCTTAGGAAAGGTGCGAGTGAATCGAAATCCTGAATTTTTCATTTTGAATATTAAAAGGACCAAAACTGGAAGTTCAGATTCTTGAACGGTCGACTTGCCATCAATGCACGACTTTATTGGACCATCTGATCCCATCCATAGCTATGCAAAATGTGTCCAGAGTTTTAATGGGATAAACAACGATGTTGAAAGGACAAAACATGTTATTAGGATACTTCCATCAACCAACTTAAGCAATTGGGCTATTTAGGCGACATGTGCATATTCCGAGATTGATATGTGGGGTAAGGGAAACATAAATGATGTTTACCCTGAAATAACACGTTCCTAGGTAAGAAATTAATTAAGTTCCCTCTATTTCAAGGATAAAGTAACCCCAGCGTTGAGAATAATCCGTAAGTACCCCCTGAAGTTCACTCAATTTCCTCGTATCATGGACATGATCTAAACCTGGTATGCAAACCTATTATCTATACAATTAAACAAAAGACTAATCTGTCAGTTGCAACTAAAGATTGGACTCTTCAAATAGGGTCTGCGGCTTGTCACCAGGTAACCATTTCAAACGAAAAAGTGGACTTATGGAAAAACAGGATGCAATTGTTGAGGTACTTTTCAAAAAAAAACTCAATCAAATAAACCCTTATCCTCATTACCCAGAAATTTAAACGTTTCTAACATCTGGCTGGCACAAGATGTTAAATAAAGCAAAATTACATTCAATTTATGCGTTTTATTGTTAAATGTTGTCTATTTTGGGATTATAAAATCATGTACTATGAAATGTCCAAATTGTAATGAAATTTTATTAATCGCAGAAAGGAATCGTGTGGAAATAGATTACTGTCCCAATTGCAGAGGAATCTGGCTGGATAAAGGTGAACTGGATAAACTACTCGATTATGCTGCAAACCATGATAACTTTCCCCAGTCGCAACAGACCGTTGACAGAAACCAAACCATCGACCAAAGGGAGGATAAATATTACAGAAAAGATGAAGATCATTGGCAGGGACAGCATCGAGATGATTATGGAAAACAAAGATATCCAAAAAAGAAAAAATCATTCCTATCCGAATTTTTCGATTTTGATTGATAGTGAATGGTTTGACTCGATAAAATAAGCGAGAGGTTAAAATGGAAGCGTTATATATGTTTAAATGTTAGCACTGTTTATTGATCCTAATCATCCTCGACTTTTGATTTTAATCTGATGGAGAATCTTTTTAACCAGCAATTCAAGGGCGAGGGATTACCGACAGAGACCTTTGACATCCGTGAACTGTTAGGTTATTGCACCAAGATCCTCGAAATAAAAGCGATGGCCAAAGGCCAGAGAATAATCCTAAAAGCAGACCATATAATTTTCATCCCGGCCCAAAATGAACAACTGTGGAGGGTATTCAGCAATCTTATAACCAATGCCATAAAATTCGCTCCACATGGGGCACAAATGGAAGTCACAGCTATCAAACAGGTATCGAAAGTCTTAGTGAGCGTAAGGATAGTGGGCCAGGAATCCCTTCACAAATATCAGGGACGATCTTTGATTTGTACAACAAGTGTAACCCCTGTACTGACGGGGAGGAATCCTTCGGAATGGGCCTGGTTATCTGCAGATGGATAGTAGAGGCCCACGGAGGTAAGATATGGTACGAGAACAATTTTGATAAGGGCGCTAATTTTTATGTCGAGCTACCCAGCACCGATAAATAACGGTAATGCTGTCCAAATCTAAACCCTTATTTCCAGCCTGGTCCCTGATGAAAAGCGGGGATTCTGATCTACTACCTTATCCTCCTGTTTGCATTGCTACTGATGAACATCTTATTTTTATCCTCCGAAATTATGGCCACGAATCGTTCATAATGCTTCAGGATATCTGCGATCAGTTCGTCCTTGGTAAATAACCTCACGTCATAACCCTGCCTTGCATCACCAAAATAGGCCAGAGGAAAGTAGGCTTGCCCATCTTCCATATCCGAGAGGTTTTCCTCCTTCTGGAAATATTCCGGAAAATCCTTAGTCTCACTCCGTACACCATAGATGAAATTGTTCACCAAATCATACCGGATCTCGATTTCAATGAAATTTGGCTCTTTGCCCTGATTTATATTAGCCTCGATCCCATTCTTGATAAATTCGTTACGGAGTTCATGTATCGCATTTCCGGCAATATCCCTCATATAGGAATCAATATCATTCTGGGAATCAACTTTCACTATCTGCCTTAACCGGTCCTTCCATAATTTTCCGGACCATGGAACGGTAGATACCGAAAACTCCTGCTCATAATATTTTTTGTCTATCGACAGGGCCTTTACAAGGCAGGCTATCATGACTAGAATGATGATCGAAAAGGGAAGTGCCGTGATCAGGGTCATGCTCTGTAGGGCTTCCAATCCTCCTGCATTCAATAAGAATAGGGCCAAAACGGCCAATAACACTCCCCATCCGGCTATCTGCCATTTCGGCGAAACCTTGGCATTCTTGGTAGCAATGCTGTTCATGACGAACATCCCCGAATCTGCTGAGGTCACAAAGAATATCATGATGATCGCTATAACCATAAAACTAATGACCTTGGTAAACGGTAGATATTCCAGAAACCTGAACATCAGGGCATCTGGATCGTTTGCCAATGCGCTCAGGGCACCTCCAGAAACATGGTTATCCAGCCAGATGGCACTGTTGCCGAAAACGGACATCCACATAAAATTGAATATGGTCGGAAGGATCAGTACGGCTGCAATAAACTCCCTAATAGTCCTTCCTTTTGATATCTTCGCAATGAAGAGGCCCACAAAAGGAGACCATGAAATCCACCATGCCCAATACAGGATCGTCCAATTGTAGAACCATGGTAAGGATGCATCCTCATAAACATGGGTATTGAAGGTCAGGTTGAAGAAATTATTGATGTAGTTCCCCAATCCTTCTGTAAAACTACCTATCAGATAGACGGTCGGTCCAAGAAAAAGAACGAACAACATCAGCAAAATAACCACTGCGATATTGAGGTTGCTCAGGATCCTTACGCCCTTATCCACTCCGGTGGTCGCTGAAAAAACTGAGATCGAGACCAGGATAAACACAATAAAAGCCTGGTAGACGAAGCCGGTCTCATGAACTACACCAAGTATGTGCAAACCAGAATTTATCTGGACTACACCGAAACCCAAAGTGGTGGTTATTCCAAAAAAGGTGCTGCAAAGGGCGAATACATCGATGGTGTTCCCCCAGCGGCCCTGTATCCTGTCCTTAAGAATCGGATAGAGGCAGCTCCTCAGCGAGAGGGGAAGTTTATATCTATAGGCAAAATAGGAAAGTGCCAGCCCTACCAAGCCATATATCGCCCAGGCGTGGATGCCCCAATGGAAAAAAGTGTACAGTTGTGCATTCTTAGCACTATTGACATAACTGCTGTTGGCAAAGATCTCATTGGAATAGTGCTGCATAGGTTCGGCAACACTAAAATACATCAATCCTATACCCATACCGGCTGCGAAGAGCATAGAAATCCAGGAAAAGAAGGAATAGTCCGGAGAACTGTCGTTTCGCCCCAATTTGATCTCTCCGTACTTACTGAACATCAGGAATAGCAGGAACAGAACAAAGACAGTTACTGCCCAGACATATACCCAATTCAGGTTCACGAAAATAAAGTTCTTTACCACACCCAGGACCGTGCTAACCCTCCCTGGGAATATCGCTGAAGCCAAACACACGGCAAGGATAAATATCAAACTTGGTAGAGTGACTCCGCTATTAAGTGATGAATTGATTTTTCTAGATTTTGACATGGGTTCGAATCGATGGTTCAAATCAAGAGTATTCCTGGATAAGGAACACCTCATTCTTCTATAACAGTTATCCGAACAATAGGTTTTGGAAATTTCCATTCTAGGTTGACACTTTTGTGGAATGGTGGGGGAGGGACAAATATAAACAGGTCCCCAAATATCATGCTTGCCCTTATTACGGTGTATTCCGAAGCATGATGGAGTTTCAAATATCTGGACCATATACCTTGGCATCTGATAAATAACCTTATTGTTAGATTGCAAGAAACACTTCCCCTATCATTTCTTGTAGGACCTGTTTTACCTTACGGGACCAGCTTTAAAAAAATGTTTTCTTCGGGATTAAAAAAGAAAAAAATAAGGATATGGAAAAAGATAGTCGGCTACATACCGATAAAAGAATGGATAATGTACAACATGATGCGACAGGATTAATTTTAGTGTCGGAGGGTGCAGTGTACTAACAAATACTAACCAGTCCCATAGGTAAAAAACCCGTTAGTCCGTGGATAAAACCAGAATAATCACGTATTAAGCACGAGAAGAAGACCCTTATTTGGCATTCGCTTTGATTTACATCTGATATACAACCTTTTGTTTGATGAGACTGGTTATTTTAACGCGAGGTTTGATATCCAGTCTTATCAATACTACCCAACAGTTCGAATTGTCATTCAGGATATAACAGTTTTTTACAAAATAGTTTTAACCATGAACAATGATTTTATAATAAAAGAAGTGCTGGTTCATTCGCAGACTCTATTGTAGTACGCCAAAAGGTTTACCAAGGATGAAACTGATGCTCAAGATCTTTTGCAGAACACCCTGATGAGGGTCCTGAGATATCATAAAAATTATTCAAGAGGATCTAATCTTCTAGGCTGGGTATATACAATAATGAGAAGTTGTTTTTTGAACGATTGCAGGAAACAGAATTTAATGAATAATTTTATAAAAAACGCTAATCCTGAAAATGATCCCGAACTAAGATTAACAAACAACAAAAGTGAAAACAGATTTTTCATGGAGGATTTTCAAAAGGTTATGGAAACGGTTCCAGAAAAGTTCCTTACTCCTTTCCTCATGCATTTTGAAGGATTTAGGTATTATGAGATAGCCGAACATCTGAATGTGCCTGAAGGGACTGTAAAAACCCGGATCCGTACCGCAAGGAAACTACTAAAAATGAACCTCTCGAGCTATGGTGATTTAAAGGCATAATTGATATAAGATCCATATCTGTCAAGCTGTTGAACCTTTTGACAAATAAGGCCTTTTTTGTCGAAGATGACCTACAAATCGTTACTTAATGGAAACGGACAAAAAATAAACCCACCTTCAAATGATGGTGGGTTTGATTGAAAGTAAATTGTAATGTTTGTAACCAAATCAAATTTATCATTTTATATTATAGAACACCCCTGTTTGAACAAAGGAAAATATTTTTGTAGCCAAATTTCGTATTTACGATTTCCAAACTTTCTCTATTTTAACCAGATCTCTTCTATTCTTAATATTGAAATCGAGAACGGTTAGTATTATCCATATATGGATATCCTGCCCCTTAGGATTACCATTTATTGATCTGGTTATTTTTTGATCATCGGAAAAAAAAGATTCATCGTTAAATATCCTCTTAAGCCTTCCTTTGATTTTGTTCTTTGGTAGAGGTACCCATTTCCAAATGGGAGGTCTGGTTCCAAATCAAACCAATAAAGTTCTATGCTTCTGTAAATGAAGAAGGTCACTTTATATCCTCGGGGGCTCATATCATCAAAAAAATCGGATAGATCACTTTCCAAGGGGGCAAATGTCCAATTGGAATTAGACGTTTCCTCGAGAGGCGGCATTATTTAGGATATGCTATTATAAGTGGTATTAGTACGTATTATTATAAAAAACTGAACTTGTTCCAAAATGAGCGTGTTCAATTTATAAAAACGAAATGGAAACGAAATCAAATTTTGACCTCACCGCATTTATTTTCAGACATGCCCTCTGGTTTAAAGAGAACTATTCACTGCAAGAAGCCGAGAATTTTATAAAAAAGACCCTAAAGGAAGATCCTAAAGAAAAGAAAAAATTATTATTGAAGATCAGGATGCCCACTCCATAATTTTGTTAATCCCAAATACAGGAAATTACCTGAACAACCTGTTATAGAGATAATAACCGATTATTGTGCTCATTATGAACACGATGATCAAACATATCCTTAGTATTTTATCCTCCTTATCCATAATGCTGAAATTAACTATTATATGTTATCGGGACTCATTACCTTAGTATGGACATTAGTTTATAGCCAAAATTAAAACCCACAATGAATATCAACACCAATAGGGCAATTATCAATAATAAGGTGATGCCAGCTTTTCTATTCATATTTCAATTTAAAGATTAGAAATAAAATCTTCCCTCGAATTGTTAAATTGAGGAAGTTTTAGACCTGGAGCGAAAATTAAATGATATTAAACCGAGTAGCAGCACGGACATGGACATCCTGTTCTGATCGAACAGAACAGGGAAATCCTTAAATAAACAACCAGCCTATGTCACTAATCCGTATGTAATCTGTTATCTCAGTACGTTCTTTCCATCGAGTGCAACGATTAAAATTCAGTCAATGTTTTGACCAAAAAATCGATCCTAACAATTTCCTGCCCAGGCAAAGATATAAAATAGGTCGTCAGTCAAATGGCATACCCTCTTCTCAATCATCGATCATGGTCCCAGCTCTTAAAACAGCATTAAAAAAATTCCTTTTATTGACAGCACTTACCAGAAAACAGTGTACAATGCAGCAGTAATACCCAACACGATCAAAGCCCCAACAGCAAAACCCGTTTTGGTTTTGAACATGGTAGAATCCACCTCGAGTCCTTTCGGCACGATGCCTCTCTTATTATCAAATAAAGAGATAAAATACATCCCGATCAAACAGAAAATAAACACAAATCCTACACGATCGATAAATGGAATCTCATATACTCCGTTCACGGGCACAGAGAATCCTGTGGATGCCAGGAAGGAAAGATCCATGAACTTCGGAAGGAATTTCAATACGATGGACATCAAAAAACCACCAATGGTAGCGAATAGGGCAGCATTGGAGGTTGTTTTCTTCCAGAAAAACCCTAAAAGGAACATCGCAAAAATTCCTGGTGACACAAATCCGGTATACTCCTGAATATATTGGAAACCGCCTTTTTTATCGATTCCCAAGTGTGGTGCAATGATGATCGCTAAGACCATGGAAACCACAATGGTAATTTTACCCACGTTTACCAATTTCCTTTCAGATGCATTTTTATCGAAAATCTTCTGATAGATATCCAGCGAAAATATCGTAGCTACGGAATTGGCCTTACCTGCTAAAGATGCGACCACCGCAGCAGTAAGTGCGGCAAAAGACAATCCTTTCAATCCTGTAGGCAATAAGCTCAACAGTACGGGATAGGCGCGGTCAGGGTTCAATTCTCCACCTGCCAACATCTCCTGCTGGAATTTACCATCCTGGTATAGAACATAAGCTGCAATACCTGGCAACACGACGATCAATGGCATTAATAATTTAAGTACCGCAGCGAACAGAAGGCCATTTCTGGCCGTTCCAAGATCAGCGCCTAGTGCACGCTGAGTTATATATTGGTTACAGCCCCAGTAACTTAGGTTGATGACCCACATACCCCCGATCAACACGCTCAAACCCGGTAGATCGATATAATTTGGATTGTCCGGCTCCAGGATCATATGGAAATGATCATTTGCCTTTTCATGGACAAGGTTGAATCCATCCAGGATGCCGTTACCGCCAAAGTGGGTAGACACAAGATCCAAGGCGAGATAGGTTGTTGCCAAACCACCAAGGATCAGGAAGAAAACCTGTATCACATCCGTATAACCGATTACCTTCATTCCGCCCAATGTAATGATAATGGCAAAAACAGCAAGGCCAATCATACACATCTGGAAATCCAATCCGGAGATGGAAGAAACGGCCAATGCCCCTAAGAATAATATGGAGGTCAAGTTCACCACAATGTACAATAATAACCAAAAAACCGCCATGATCATGGAAACAGTACCATTGTACCGGACATTGAGGAACTGCGGCATGGTAAATATCTTGTTCTTGAGGTATACCGGCAAGAAGAATACTGCTACAACGATCAAGGTAGCTGCTGCCATCCATTCATAGGTCGCTATGGCCAGTCCGATCTTGAAACCGGAACCGCTCATACCGATGAACTGCTCTGCAGAAATATTCGACGCGATCAGGGAAGCCCCGATTGCCCACCAGGTCAATGAACCCTCGGCTAAAAAATAATCCTTTGAATCACCAGAGGCTGATTTCTTTTTGTAATAAATGTAAAGTCCGTATCCTGCAACGATGACAAAATAACAGAGGAATACGATATAGTCTTTGGTTTCCATACTATTTGGTTGTACTGAATTTATAGATTGATTTGGTTGAATAGGTATCACCAGGGTTTAGAACGGTGGAAGGGAAATTAGGTTGGTTCGGTGAGTCAGGAAAATGCTGTGGTTCTAAACATAGTCCTGTACGGAAGCTATCCGTTTTTCCGTTTTTCAAGGTCACCTTATTGCCCATGAAATTTCCGGAATAGAACTGTATGCCGGGCTCTTGGGTATAGATCTCCATGACAATTCCTGTTCTATCACCAGTTAGGGTTACTGCGTGGTTAAGCCCATCGACCTTGGTCTCATTCAACACAAAATTATGGTCATATCCCTTCCCGAACTTCAACTGTTGATTGTCCTGTTCGATATCCTTTCCGATGGTTTTGCTAACCGTAAAATCAAATGGCGTTCCTTTCACAGGGGCCAATTCTCCGGTTGGGATCAAAGTACTATCTACAGGTGTATATTTATCCGCAAAGACCTTCAATTGATGGTCCAGGATAGTACCGCTACCCTCCCCATTCAAATTAAAGTAAGCATGATTGGTTAGATTGATCACGGTTTTCTTATCCGAGGTCGCTTGATAATGAATTGTCAATTCATTGTTATCACTCCAGCTGTATGTTACCTCCATGCTAATATTCCCGGGGAAACCTTCGTGTCTATCAGGAAGGGTATAGGTAAAGGTGACCATTTTAGCATTGGCTTCCTTTACTTCCCAATGGGCAAAGTGCAGGCCTTTTTTTCCGCCATGTAAGGTATTCGGGCCATTATTTGTCGGGGTAGTGAAGGTCTCTCCATCCAGGGTAAACTTCCCTTTGGCGATTCGGTTTCCAAATGGTCCTACGATCGGCCCAAAATAGGGTTCGGCAGGGTTATTATAACTACTTGCCTTATCAAAACCAAGCACAACATCGATTAAGGTACCATGCTTGTCCGGAACCATAAGTCCTACCAAACGAGCGCCAAAATTGGTCAGATAAGCCGTAGAACCCGAAGCATTTTTCAGGGTGTATAACTTTACATCTTTACCAGCTACCTTCGAACCAAAGGATGCTGAATCAAGGGTAGTATGTAACGTGTCGGATGGGATTTCGGCAGTTTGCTTCTGTGGTTGCTGACAGGACATCAGGCCTATCAGCGCGCCACCCAGGAAGAGGTTAGCTATATTTCTTTTCATTTTAAGTTTATAATTGAATTCTAATATACTAATTCTGAACCATTTCTGGTTTCCACAAAAATGGGGGTCAGTTCCAAACCGAATACTTCCCCATAAGTCGGAGCCAGCGCATCCACCAAGGCTTGGCCATATCCCTTTGTAACGATGTTGATGGTACAGCCTCCAAATCCGCCCCCCATCATCCTGGCACCAACAACCTGCGGATGGGATTTGGCATTTTCCACCAGAAAGTCCAATTCCCTGCAACTCACCTCATATTCATTGCTCAAGGCATCATGCGCCAAAAACATCTGTCTGCCCAGTTCTGCTATATTTCCACTTACTAGGGCATCACAGGCCTGCTGAAGACGGATATTCTCCTCTATCACAAACTTCCCTTTGGTATAGGCTGCCTTATCGATATCCTTCACCGTCTCGTTCAACATATCTATGGTCGCATCCCTTAAACTTTTAACCTGCGGATAGACCTCTTGGATCAATGAAACCGCTTTCTCACAGGATTGACGACGATCATTATAAGCAGAAGTTGCTAAAGAGTGCTTAACGTTCGTATTGAGCAGCACGAGCTCATAATCACCCAATTCCAATGGAACATATTCGTAGGATAAATCCCGACAGTCCAACTTAAGCACATATCCTTCCTTGCTCAGTACAGATGCGAACTGGTCCATGATGCCGCATTTCACACCTGCGAATGTATGTTCTGCCAACTGACCGATCTTCGCAATATCCACCCGATCCAGGTCCAGGTCGAATAGGCTGTTCAGCCCAAATCCAACAGCACATTCTACCGCAGCGGAGGAGGATAGTCCAGCTCCAACAGGTACATCTCCATCAATATATAGATTGAACCCTGAAATGGCCTTATTCCTTTCCTTCAATTGGTTCACCACGCCCAATATATAATTTGGCCAACCCTTATCCGTCGGTTCCACGTCGGCTAGATCAATCTGAAAAGATTCGTTGAATCCTGCTGCGTATAGAAGTACCTCCTCATCATCACGTTTGCCCAATCCTACATAAACCGCCTTATCAATTGCAGTAGGGAGTACAAACCCTTCATTGTAATCGGTATGTTCCCCAATTATATTTATCCGCCCCGGTGATTTGACGACCAAATCCGGATCAACAGCATAAACCTCCTTAAAACCATCACTGATCTCTTTCCTATCCATTAAACTTTTCTTTCTTTATAATGTATGTTTGATTGATTCCTGATGGACTCTGCGGCCATTTCTGGTGTGATATCACGTTGTGGATTGGCCAACATTTCGTACCCTACCATGAATTTTTTAACTGTGGCAGAACGCAATAAAGGCGGATAGAAGTGCATGTGCCAATGCCAGAAACCCTGATCCCCACTATTCACAGGTGCCTGATGCATCCCTGCAGAATATGGAAAGGATGTTTCAAATATATTATCGTATTTGGTGGTCAGTTCCTTCAGTACCTTGGCCAGGTCCTCACATTCTTGCTCCGAAAAATCACGAATGTCCTGCACATGACGTTTGCTGATGATCATCGTCTCGTATGGCCAGGATGCCCAGAACGGAACTAACGCCACAAAATGTTCAGCATCGATCAATATTCTGACCTTTTCCTGAAGCTCTACTTCCAAATAGGCCGATAGCAGACTACGCCCATGTGTGTCAAAATATTCCACTTGTCTTTGTTCTTCCTTTTCGACCTCTACTGGAACGGAATTCTGTGCCCATATCTGTCCGTGTGGATGCGGGTTGCTACATCCCATGATCGCCCCCTTATTTTCAAAAATCTGGATGTATTTTATCCATTCATGCGAGGCCAATTCCTGAAATTCTCCTTTCCAAACTTCTACCACCAACTTCAGGTCCTCCACAGTCATTTCAGGAAGGGTCAGATCATGTCTTGGCGAAAAAGCGATCACCTTACAGATCCCTCTTGCCGTTTCTGCCAGTAATAGATCAGAAACATTGATCTCCCCTTGCCCACTATCTTTCAGCAGGGCAGAGAAATCATTCACAAAAACGAATGGTGCTTTGTACTGGGGATTATGATCGCCATCTGCACGGTTATTCCCAGGGCATAAATAGCATTTAGGATCGTAGGCAGGACGGTTATCGCTGGCTAGATCTTCCACTTGTCCCTGCCAAGGACGCTTACTCCGATGCGGAGAAACCAATATTTTCTCTCCTGTAAGGAGATTGATACGGGTATGGGGTATGTCGTTTATTGCAAACATGGACCGGTTTATTAATATTTAGGTGGGTCTAATATACGAATCAATCCTTATTTCGTGGTTGGTCCGTGTACTTTTAACACACCTTTTTTATCAATTTCCATTTCATCGATAAAAACGACCCTATCCTGACCGCTCTGTGTAGTTCTTCCATGGTAAACACAATACATTTTCCCTCCTCTTCCTACCAGGATGGAATTGTGCCCGGTTCCTGTCACATCTCCACCCTTTTCGGTGTTCTTCTCCAATACCGGATTATGCTTGGATTTTTTGAACGGTCCCAATGGATTTTTGGAGGTCGCATAGCCTACCGCATAATATTTTCCGGCATAAAAGTTCGCAGAATACATCATATAATAGGTGTCCTGCTGCTTTATCAGGTAGGATCCTTCAGTCCAACGGCGGTTGACTTCCTTGTTGTTTACCGATCGGCTTTCCCATTCTGCCTGTACATCGTCCATTTTCAGTGGTGGTCTCAAAAGCATTTCAGGTTCCCCGATCACCCCACTCAGGTCAGGTTTTAATTCTACCCCATAAACCCAACTCTCCTCGATCTCCGAAAAGATGCCCTGTTGTTTTGCCCATTGGGAAATTTCAGATTCCACGGGATGTTTGTAACAACATCGGGAATAATAGAGGTACATTTTTCCACTTTCCTCCACAAAAACATTGGCATCGATGATGGGATATCCTGGGTCGAAAAGTGGTTCTCCGGTCATATCCACAAATGGGCCGGTCGGCTTGTCGGAAACCGCCACCCCTATTTTATAGTTCTCCAGTTCGTTATTGGGGTTGTTCTTCCAATGTGCCGAATAGAAGAGGTAGAATTTATCATTCCATTTATAGACTTCAGGTGCCCAAAAATCCTTGGTTCCCCAGGCTTTCTCCTGAATGTTGGTATATATTACCCCTTCCTTTTTCCAATCCTTTAGATCACTGGAGGAATAAGCAACAAATCCGTTTTTTGTTCCACCGGTTCCATAAAGATAATATCTGTCGGAGGTATCATCATAAATGATGTAGGGATCACCCAATGCCACTTTTAATGGATTTCCGGGCAAGGTTTCTGGCCGGCGGTTTGTCGGCCCTACAGTAGGCATCGGAATGTCGTTCAGATTGGCCTTCCCAGCTCCGATAATTGGCCAGCCATTGTTCCAGTTGACCTCATCTAAAAAAAGCATCCTACGCGAAGTATTGTTGGGCAGTTTTCCGTGTTTTTTGTCTATGCCGTGGTAATAGATCCATTCCTTTCCCTGGTCATCCGCAATGATTCCAGAGGTATGGCCCGGCCCGGCAATGTCCGGCGTCCCTTGAAGGATAAGGGTGCCATGGCCACGCTCTCTAAGATCTCGTCCCTGTTGATCAACATAGGGACCTAATAGCTTTTTGGAACGACCTACCAAAACATGGTATTTGCTGTTTGCTCCTTCGCAACAAGAGCCTTTAGAACCCAAAAAATAATAATATTCGCCCTTTTTATAAATGGTTACCGCTTCAAAATCACCGGCGGCGATCTTGACCTTTTCTGTATTCTTGAGAGTTTTACCATCCTTATCCAATTCCACAGCAAAGGTTCCCTGTTTCGGCCCATCATTGAACGATCCCCAGAAGAGATATTTCTTTCCTTGATCTTCATGATAAAATGGATCGATGGAATTGGGTACATCAATACCCTTGCTACTGAACAATTTCCCTTGATCGATAAAAGGCCCTTTTGGAGAATCGGAAATGGCCAGACCCACTCCAGGGTCGGGATCGCCCCAAGTAGAAAAGGAATAATATAAGTAATATTTTCCGTCCACGTAATTGATATCCGGAGCCCATATGCCCCCGGCATTTTTCCAGGTTGGCTTGGTCTGAAAGGCAGAGCCAACATATTTCCAATTCACCATATTCTTTGATTCCAGGATGGGCACTAACCTAGATCCCTTGCCATCATCCCAATTATCCTGTGTTCCATAGGCATAGTATAATCCGGTTTTTGGATCCTTTATAACGGATGGATCGGCCAGAACAGGTTGGAAAACCGGGTTCTTGAAGGTGGGGTCCTTCCTAATCAAAGTAGGGGTTGAGAAGTCTGGCTTGACCCGCATGACCTGTTCGCCCTTTTCCTCTTCAAAATACACCTCACCGATATGCATGATCCTGGGATGGATCCTTTCCTGATCGTGATGGGAATGGAAAACGATCCTTGGCTTTCCGTTTTTATCGATGAAAGTTGCAGAATGCCCCACCCCAACTAGGTCTTTAGGCTTTTGGAAGATAGGATTGGCATCGTATTTTTTCCAAGGTCCAGTGATCTTATCGGAGGTGGCGAATCCTATCCCATAGAACGGGCTTTCATAACTATTAGCGGAATAGGTGAGATAGTATTTCCCATGGTGTTTAATGACAAAAGCGCCTTCGTTTACCCTGGGCCATACCTTTTCCCAATCCTGGGATACCTGGATGACCGGTTTTTCCGTTCCTTCCTTAATATGTAAAAGGTCGGGTTCGAGCTCCGCAATCCATATGTTCAGTCCATCATTGAATCTGTCGTACAGCATATATGGCCTACCTTCATCGATGAACAGCGAATTGTCTATACATTTCTCATCGGCTATCATCGGCTTTTTTTCCTTTTGTGTAAAAGGTCCCAACGGGCTATCGGATGTGGCGACACAGATGTGCTCTTCAGCAGTATAGAACATATAGAACTTACCCTTATGGAAATGCACTTCCGGAGCCCAGAACCATTTCTCCCCCCAAACATCCGCTTTATTTAATGCAAGTTTACGCGTTGGCTCCTTCCAGGTCTCTAGATCATCGGAAGTATACACCCTGATACCGTCAGCACTTGATGTTCCGTAGGCATAATAGGTTCCATCGTAGAGCAGCACAAAGGGATCACCTAAATATACCGGTGAGGTTCCGGGGCTGGCAATTGATCCGATAGGAAAGAATACAAAATGAAGAACATGTAAAATAACGAACAGGATTTTTGGGAATGTATTTGACATTGCTGAAATTTAGGTTAGGTCGATGGATATAAATCTTCCCCTATTATTTAATCCCGGGAATACTTATCACAAATTTATAGATTAAAGTTAATGTTTTTTTCCTGCTTTACAACACAGGAAATGATCTTTGGGCTGGGATCAAGAACCATCGGGTAAAATGGCACCACAGAAATATACCCCGGTGGGAGAATGGCGGGTCTTTGGATGAATTTCGCTCCCACAACAAACTTCAGATGGACATTCAAGGAACGGTGGGAAATCGCTCCGGCGAACCATTTAAATACCATCCCGGAAAATGGGATTGGGAATAACACATGTGTGATCATGAGGGGAGAATTCACAGATATTCATATCCATTGAGAAGGCCATCAAATGAATGCCCGCAATCCATATTCGTCCTGCGGGCGTTACACAAACTATTAATAAGCCCACAATCTATTGATTATTTTTGTCAATCCCAAATAATCGGGTTCCTCCTGAGCCCTATACCTCTCCCAGCCTCTCCGAACGGACAGTTACGAACGAATTCCGAAACCTCCTTTCGTAGGGACAAATGTGCACTGATCCCGTCTCTCAAATCAGACGACCAGCATACCACCCAACGTTGACCATAAAAGTGCCGACTTTGAATCAACTGGACGATCTGTCCGCTGATTCAATCAAGCATCCGACCGCTCATAATGGTATGGACCGGAAGCTTTGGTATACCTGATCTTAACATAGCCCCCTTTTTTGCAGGAGGCTAAAAGGACTAAACAATTATCCTTGGTTACTATTGAGGTAGCCAACCAGGATTCCGGTTCAAGGGAATGAGCGCTCCTTGCAGCCAAATCCTCACCATAGAGAATTGTTCAAGAGGCTATCGGACTGGGTATTCCAATTTTATTATATCCATCGAAGAGCCCCAAATATTTATTCACTGTCTCAGAATTCAGGACACTTGATAGGACCATCCTCGGTCTCACCTTTCCCAATTTCAGGGGATCCCTTTCCGCAATATCCAATTTTGGTGCATGATTTTGTACCTCAGCATTCTATTGGCAGGGATTGAGTCCGCATTCCCGTAGTAATACCTTTACAAATTTTTATTTTCGCCATGTCCAGCACATCTGTTGACGCCCAAAAACAATTGAAAAGCCTAGTTTTGTGGCAATTAAAAGTTTAATCCTTTTGTTTAAAAGCAGAGTACATCATGGGCAATAAAAAGAAATACATCTCGCCGGAAGTTGCGGTTGTCTATATCAGAATGGAAAATGGCATTGCCGCCGGATCGGCCTCGATTACCCCTGGAGGATCCAATTCCAATTACCAACCAGAAATCGATGACTGGACCACAGATGATGGGTACAACAATTCCATTGACCTTTAACCGGATAAGTAGAAATATATGAAACAACACCTGATATTAATATATTGCCTTTTCTTTTTTTGTTTTTCCTGTAGCAAAGAAAATGATCCGGACGGGACTGCTGGCCAGCATGGGGATGGGACTTCCATCACCTTTGAGATAAGTGGGATCGACAACGGGACACAGGTCGTAGATGTGAACAGGGAGCAGATTTCCAAAATCCATGCGGCCTCTCATTCCCCACAAAGTATCCTATACCAGAAGCAGGAACCGTTCAATGAATTCTGTGATGCGGTGGTGAGCCTGAGCGAAGTCCCGACCAATGCCCAGACGAGCAAAAAAGTCCTATCCGCCATAGGATCCAGGTCAACTGGTGAACACGGAGTTAAACTTTCGAGCACCGACATGCCGATCGGCAGGGCCTACCGGGTCGTACTCTACGAAGGAGGTACACAGGTCGCTACATTGAACGCAACCTCTGGAACAGCCTTCACTTTTTCCGGGGCCTTCCGGAATCGCGTATACACCTGGTTTGCATATTCTTACAACAATCCCGTACCCTTTACAGGGAACTTCGATGATGCCAACCCGAATATTTCGCTTTCTGGCAATTCGGGACTGCTGTACGCGTCGGGAACAATTACAACAAGTAATACGCTGAATTACAACAACAAACTGAACATCCTGTTCAAGGAAAAGTCCGCGATAATAGAACTGGTTGTGGATGCCAGGGGAATGTTCGGAACGATAGGTGATATACAGGTAAGCAATATGACAACGGGACAGTTGAAGAACGGTGTCCTGAACCTAAGGACAGGAAATTTTGTTTCCTATTCAAACGCACCCTTGGTCAACCGCTCCAATTCGGATTTTGTGAACCATAATACTGCTCTTTCCGACCAGGTAAGGAGAACGAATTTCTACACTGTCGATGCCCAGAACCAGATCTCGAACTTTAAGGTGAACATTTCCACCTTGACCCTGCGAGGAGATCTCTATCCGGAATGGGGGGATCCCATTGTATTCACAAATCGCGAGTTCACGGTTGCCACACCGTTCACACCACAGCACAATAAGCGTTATAGGGTCACCATAACATTGATAATGACGCCCAAAACAATAGGATCTGGTACTTCCCGGACCGAATGGGCAAGGGGAAACCTATATGTAAAGGGCAGCGGAACCCCCTCTGCGGAATATAGGATGCGTTTCCATGCCGCATCCAATGCCTACAGGATAGTGGCTTCGGGGTCCACCAGTGAGGCAAAAGGTGAATATCTGAACTGGCGGGCCTTATCATCGGGCGCAACTGCGGCAAGTTCGGGGACGAACGATCCCTGTGCATTGGTATATCCTGCCGGTAGATGGAAGATGCCAACAAACACAGATATCACTAGGCTCTCATCGCATTCATCACGACAATTCCGCCATTATGGAGGAAGGGAGACCATACGTTTGTTAAGGTTTAACTTCTCTGGTTCGGATAACCCTTACGATCCCGAAAACAGGCTCTCGTTCCCTTTATATGGATATCGGAACGTGAACAGCTATGCGGTCACCGGATATAATATCTCCTCCTCAGGCACAGCATATGGCTATTATTGGTCCGGGGACCAGTCCAGTAGCACCAATGCATATATGTTAAGTATCGTTTCAATCGGTTCTACCTCAGGGAACTTCAGTTTATCCAGTATGGCTAAGAACCGTGGGGCCAATATCAAATGTGTCAGGGACCTGAACTGGACATCTGCCCAGCTCCCTGCCTTACCGGCGGCTGATTATTAAGGAACTGTCCTTCAATGCTGAAAATTCCACAATAGGACAGTAATTCTTTTTCCTCTGTGCCTCAAATGCGTGGTTGGCCATGTGACTAAAAAATAAGTCCATCCCACCGGGGAGGGGGGATGGACATCACATCTAACTATGCCCGGATGGGCGTACCAACGAATTATATTGGCGAAAAATATGCCGCAAAAATAAGACAAATGTCTGATAATGGACAAGTTATCCGGTACGAGTTGTTGAAAATGTAGCTAACCGGCTATCCCCATCAGTTTTGCAGGGCATGGTTTAGGTGAAAGGGGGATATCAGTTAACATCCCATTATTTGATCCTTATACTGGTTGTTTCCATGGCCGTTACCTATTGGAAGGATCAGAATAAATCTAGGGATCGATTTTTTGCCACTGAAGAATCTGGCTCCATATTTGCTGATTATCGGGACATATAAAAATAATTTATGAAAAACTTTAAACTATTATCCCTGATCCTATTGGTTCTTCCGATCTTCTTCTCCTCCTGTAGCAAGGACGATGGTCCCTCAGATGATCCGGTGGAAAGGAAGGTTCAGTACAAGATCATTGGTTCTGCAGGTGTGAATATCACCACGATCGTCTATTATGATGGTGACACACCCGTTTCAAAGACAGGTTCCTTTGGCAGTGAATGGACCAGTGAGGTGGGCGTATCTACCAAAACACCTATGGCCTCAGCCAATGGCACAGGACCTGATGATGGTTCCACGCTAAAAGCACAGATCATCATTGATGGAAAGGTCGTTAAGGAAAGTGCCCCTTCCACCGGTAAGATCCTACAGACAAATGTTTCCTACTTTTAGGTAGGTCCGTACCACGCGTTCCAGGCCAATCCAATCCGCAGGTGAACCACTCACCCTTTAGATTTGTCATAACTGGTTTTCCTGCTTGGGGGGAATGGCATGGAACGATCGGATATGAACTTTACCATACATACATCTTTTTAAGGAACGCTATCAGCTGAGCGCCCCCCTCCTCCATTTCCGTTAACTCTTCCTTAGGAACAGTACCATCCACATCTGTCATCCCTTCCTCCCAAATCAAATAGGTAACATATCGCATACCCGACCTTTGTCATACTCAGGTCCCATAAAATCGGAAGACGGTACATCGGTCATTTCGGTCTGAATACCTCAGTGATTCAAACTGATGGAAGAATCCTCCTGAGTCCCACTTTTTCAAAAGGATTATCATTTCCAACCAGTACAATTAGGCAATAAAAACGTCCGTGGGGCATGAGGCTCATGGGATTGGAATAGGATCAGGGGAGGTACCATTACGAAAAATAGTTATTGGTAAATAATATCAATTTCCCAATATTTGCTAAAATGACCAACATGATATCTATCGCCATTGTAGAGGATGAAAAATTTTATAACCACACCCTTAAGAGAGTGTTGGACCTGCACAAGGAATTCAACTGTGTTGCCCAGATATATTCAGGAGCAGATGCACTTGTTCAATTACCATCGGTGCGGCCGGACTTAGTTTTGATGGATCTCCATCTAAAGGATTATTTAGGCAGCGATGTGATCAGGCTTTTGAAGGAAAAAATTCCTGAGAGCACATTTGTGGTCATTACAAGCTTTGAGGAGGAAGAGAGAGTCTTTGAATCGCTACGCGCGGGAGCCGTAGGGTACCTGGTAAAAGGGGAAAGTCTGGAAAACATAACCAAAGCTATCCACGAGGCATATAACGGCGGTGTACCGATGAGTAGAACCATCGCACAAAAAGTCCTCAGCTTCTTCAGGAAACAGTCTGAAAAACAGAATCGTATACCCGATCTTTCCCCTACTGAGCTAATGGTATTGGAAATGATGGCCAAAGGACAACCCTATAAGGAGATCGCCCATAACAAGCATGTTTCGGTAGAAACGATTAAAAAACATATCAGTAACATCTACAAAAAACTGGGCGTAAAAAATAAGGTGGAAGCGATCAACTTTTTACGGAAGTACGACTAGCGGAAAACATGTTGAACGAAACTATTTTCAGTCTATTGAATATTGGATTCAACATCTGTTTTATGTTGTATCTGATCTTCAAATACTTTTATGAACAGAACAATAAATATTATCTGTTCCTTGCCCTGCTCAGCCTTTCCTTTACCACAAATTTAATACTTCGCCTGGAGATTGTGAACGGGGATTATACCTGGATCCGTATCTCCAGAAAAGCAGTGGTTATATTTTTCTATGCATTTATCCTATCTTTCCTGGATATACGGCGAAGTAAATTTGTTAGGATTAGTCTGATATCCGGGATGATCTTCATCAGCATAGGGTTGATTTCGAGGCTTTTGATATCAAGTTCCGTCCTTTTTTCATCCATCAATTCTATCTATAGATCCTTATATTCGTTTGTAGATCTGTATATAATAGCAGTGATGATATTTTATGTTTGGAAAAAAAGGACCGGATATTACCTGTACATCCTATATGGCCTTCTTACCGTCATCACCTGTGCGGTGCTGATATATACAGGTGATCAGTTATTCGGCCTCCACCGCTATATTTCCGGATACCTACTGTTCCAAACTGAGATCATAATCTGTTTCTGCTTCTTCTTTTTGGCCATAATTACCAAAGAGAGTGAACAGAAGAATGAAATAGAAAGATTGGAGTACCTGGTGGAGACAGAAAAGAAGGAAAAAGAGAACTCCCTGAACCTTGAGAGGGAGCGCATTGCATTTGACATGCACGATGAACTTGGAGCGGGCCTGTCTGCTATAAAACTACAATCTGAAATCCTTAAGAAACAAGGTTCAAATACCCTAAACCACGATGACCTGGACGCCCTGATCAACATTGCCGACCATATGAATAAGTCCATCCGAGAAATGCTATGGTCAATAAACCCTCAAAACGATAATCTGAAGAATTTCGAGGAATATTGCATTAGATATGGAAGGGAATATTTCGAGCGGACCCCTATTTTATTTAAAGCTGAATCCAACCTACAAGATCCTGGATCCAGTATTTATGCAGAGGTTAGGTACAACATGCTATTGATACTCAAGGAAGCTTTCCATAATTGCGCCAAGCATAGCCAGGGCAGCTCAGTGAATTTTTCTATCACCGCAGACTCCCGATCCATCCGTATGATCGTTGAAGATAACGGCATTGGTCTTTCGAACGATAGGGCTGAAGGTTATGGCCTAAAGTCGATGAAGAGGCGTGTAGAAAAACTCAATGGGGAAATACGCTTAAGATCCGATGCGAACGGGACGCAGATCGATATTAAGATCCTTACCGATAATTAGCCTGGGAACACCCTTAGAATGATTCCCTTGAGGGACTTATTTTTTGTGCAAAATGGATCCCAGGTCCTCTCCTTTACCAAATTTCTAACATAGACCCCATGTGGAATTATTATCGATACCACAATTACGAAAACAAAGACCAGTATTATCAAATCTATAGTACCGGATGATATTAGCTTCTGCGCTGTAACCCTTTTTGCTACTGGACTTTACTTTCACAGGTGCAGCACAGCAAGTGAAAATCTTCATGGGAAATTGGAACGACCTGTTCGATTGCCTGAGGAGCGAAGGAGATGACAAAACACCTGGTTGTTAATTTCCATTATATTCCGAATGAGGATCCAGAGCTTCAAATTCCGTCTGGTTGACAGAGGAACTTTCCCATGGTACCAGATGTTCACGCATTAGCAAAATTCGCTGATAGGTCCTGTTGTGAAGTCCAGAACAAACCAACAATTAATTTATACAACTTTTTTAGATGTTAGAACAACAAATATATTCACGATAAGCAATGATCGGTCGAATTACCTCTACAAAATTTATATAAACTTAAACCCTCTTCTTTCAATAAGATTCTATCACATAGATTTGTCCTCAGAATTACACTACTAAATAAAACATCACCATCATGAGGTACATTGCACCAATGATAACAGTTCTTGAGATAGAGCTGGAATCAGGGATCTGTGCTGGTTCAGCAACAGTTAGACCACATAACCCGAACAACCAGATTATTGAGGAATGGGAAGAGGAAGAAGAGCCAAGCCGCTCGATTGATTGGTAACTTAATAGATAAGATGATGAAGACCCCTAGAAATCTATTGTTAAATTTATTGGTTATTTTCTTTGTTGGTATCCTCCACTCATGCAAACAGGAGAATCAGGACCTAGCCGAAGGTAATCAGGCGAAGGTCGAGGTCACGATATCTTCCCTTGACGAGTCAGAGGAGGATTATTTGACCAAAAATCCGGAAAAAATATCTTCGGCGCCCATCAGGCAGTCTTCTGGATCGATAAATTATTCGGATCATACCTTGGTTGAATATTCCTGGACCCAGGACAAGAGCCCCTTGAAGACCAAACAAAATTCCCTGAAGGCAGATTCACGGGCTGCTATCAAAAGAAAGCCTTTGGGCAATAACATCGCCTACTCCGTCCTGGTCTATGATGACCAAGGGAACTATGTCACCGAGAGGAACTATAACTACGGTGCTGAAGGTAGTGTGGCGCCCCTACTGTTGGACAGTGAGAAAACTTATACCTTCCTTGCTTTTTCCATAAATTCTACCAATACCCTACCAACGATCATTGATAAGCAAAAACTCTCCACCGTAAAGCTTTCCAAGGTTGCTGGTGATCTGATGACCTTTACAAAGCAGGTCCGCTTGAATGTCGGGGTGAACCTTCTGAGCATAATCCTTAAACACAGGTACAGTTCGATCACAACACAACTGACAGCAGATCCGACGACCGTGGGAACATTCAACAATATTTCAAACAGTTCCATTAAACCGGCATATGAATATGCGACCTATAGTTTCACTGGCGACTCATTTGATTATTTGATGGAAAAACAGACTGGCTGTCCGGTTGTTTTCCCCACATCGCAACTAGGATCAAGGACTATGACAAGTACTCCAAGTTTCCTGATCTCACCGGCCACAACCACTGGGGTCCTAAATTTCGGTACCATAACGATCGATGACGAGACAAAAACCAACTTCTCCATACCAAAAATCAGGATCACACCAGGGGTAAGCTATACCCTAAAACTGAATTTCAAGACCTGTACGGAAAATGTCGGTAGTGTCCAGGGAATGAACTGGAACTATCCAGAATCCTTTTACGGAGGTGTTTCGGGCATATGGAAGGACAACGTTTTCTACGCAAGGGGGGAAACTATTTCCAGGACCATTATCGCCCCGGGTGCTGATTACGGATTTGTTTTCGATATAACCGAACTCGATAATGCCTTCAATATGGAACTGAACGGCGTAAGGCTTGCTGCTAGGGAAATTCAGTTCGAGAGGGGTGCATCTTCATCCCAGAACATAAGGTTCAAGGACGGATCGCTCTATCAGGGCATAAATTCCGAAGGTGGCAACAATATCGGTGCTGTCTATAATATGAAAGGTACCACCTCAAATCCTCTGGTAAAGGTCGTGATCGGAAAAAAAGGCGAAGTAACGCTGTTCGGCTCCAAGGTCTCCGGAGGTCCGTTATATGAATTGGAGCTGTTCAATGGGAACACATTCAATACATTCAAATGGAACACTGCCCTACAGGGTGATAACATCATAAAGGTTACGCAATTAGTGGATGGAAGAACCATCCTGGTTGGTAACGGCAGCGGAAAAAAGAAGATCCCCTGCAGTTGATTTCAAGGTTTGCCCATCCATGGGGAACCATTGAAAAATGTCCATGGAGAAGGCAAATGGTTTAGCTTCTCCTTTCAAAAAAAACGTTGCGGTTCCAGTGGGGCAGGACTGTTCTAGGTACACACGGAAATGCTGATCAGTCCGTGCACTTCCATGGAAGATCGCCCCACTAATTCCCCAATGGGCCTACTTTTCTCCAAACCAACCGCACCTATGAGATCCAAGCTTACTTTTTGTACCTGGAATCATTCAAGCAGCAGCTTTTGAAGTATCTTCACCTCCAGGGGTTTGGAAAGGAATCCCGAGACAAGGTCATATTCCCTCGACCTTTTTATGTCCAGAGGATCTATGGAGGAAGAAACAATATATATTTTCATCCGATCGCCGATCCTCGGTAATTCCTGCCCGAGCTTGTCCAGGAGTTCCCAACCATCCATCACCGGCATGTTGAGGTCCAAAAGGATTAGCCCATTCATTTCCTTTAAGTCCCTTGATAAAAGATGATCAAGTGCCAGCTTTCCATTCATGAAACCGCTGATGGCTACCTCGGGGGCGATCGTGGATATCTGGACCTTGAGGATCAGTTGAAAAACCTGGTCATCATCAATTATGATCACTTCTTTATTACTCTCCATCTATTTTATCATTTGTGTTTAGTTCTTGGTGGGAACTTTCTGTTACCTCCCTTATCACCGCATCGAGCTCATGTGCAGCATCCTTGATTTTTTCGAGCATCAGACCGTAATGTTGTAGGTCCTGATCCTGCTGCCCCCAGTCCTCAAGGAACCTTGAGATTGCAAGTATCCTGCTGAGTGGAGCGCGGACCAGATGGGAGTGTATCCAAGAAATCCTCCTTAATGCGGAATTTTTTTTACGTATGGCGACCATGTCGCCAACTTTCTGCGTGATATCCTCCAATAGGATTATGGTTGCCCCGTCACTTGGTGAACTTGACTTGGAATGGGCCATTTTCACCACTATCCTATCCTCTGAACTGGTCCTGTGGATAGCAATATTGGGGATATCGACCATATCTTTGATGAAGGATGTTTCCGATTGGTTATACTTGTCCTTGGGAACGATAAGCTGACCCAAATCCTTTTTGAGGAACTCTACATGCGTAAAACCATAGGCATCCAATGCAGCCTGGTTTGCATCCAAAATCCTTCCATCGCTGTTTCTGACCAACAGCACGGCCATTGGGATCTGCTGAAAAAGACCATAGTACTTTACCTTACTCTCTTCAAGTTTTCTCATCTGCATCAGCACATGCTGGAACAGGTTCTCGCGCTGGAGCTCAACCTGGTGGATATTGGTTATGTCCAGACAGCCGCCCAAGAGCCTTGCCTGCGTAATTTTCCCATGTAAGGCCCGTTTGACCCAGCATCTCAGATATTTGACGTTTCCATCCGGAACAATAATCCTTGTTTCGAACACGGACTCCTTGAGATCCTTTTGGATCTGCTGAAATATCCTGGTAACCTTTCGGCGGTCATGGTGGTGTACCATTCGGATGTAGTTCTCGCTGGATGGATGGAACTGAAGGGGATCTTTTTCCAGGATCCTGAAGAGTTCCTCTGACCATTCCAGCTTTCCTGAAGCCAGGTCCCATTGCCAGAATCCGAAGTTTGCCATCTGCTGGACCTGTCTGTTGAGTTCAAGCAGCTCAGTTGCCTGAATGGTCTTCTGCCGATGGCCAAGAACCAGTCCCAGCACCGATAGACAGCGATCAAATAGCTCTGAAAGATGTTGATCCCCCATGGTAGGTAGGGATGGATATTCCAATAGCTGGATACCCTCCTTCCCATGCTCCTGAAGTACCAGATGACGAGATGTTGGAGCACTGGGCCCATTGATCAGGCTTTGGGGGCCGGCCAGCAAAACATCTCCCCTGTGCGAATGGCTTACAAGAAGAAATGATTTTCCTTCAAATATGGCCTGCATACCTTTCAGGAAATATGATAGGCCGTCCACAAAACCATCATGTTCCAAAGGAATCGATTCCAATAGCCGGCCCTCCATTTCTTTGAAGATATTCCAGCGCTCGTAATCCGATACATCGATCATAACCCCCCGAAGGTAGAGTTTCCCGTTTCCCTGAGGCACAAGTACCACATTGTCTCTTACCCAAACGGAATGCCCTTTCTTATGGACCAACCTGTATACGGCATCAAATCTACCGGTGCCTTTCAATTTATCCTCCAATTGATGGAGCGTACTGGACCTATCCTCGGGATGGAGGATCTCTTCCCATTTCCGTCTTGAGCTCATCCATTCCTGCTGGGTATAGCCCAAAATATCAAATACCTTAGGACTTACATAGGTTGTCTTAAGATCACCCACATCCCCTTCCCAGATGATCGCCTCTATCGAGGAAACCATTTTTCTGAGTCGATCTTCCTCCAACGGATCATTTTTGCCATGGATACCAGCATCAGGTATTTCTGTAAAATTACCTAGTACTATGCCTGGGGCACTTCCGGATCCCTGAAAGCCTGAGATCAGCCAGATCCTTGGACCCATTCCGTCATCATGGCGGGAGTACAGTAAACGTAATGGAACACCTTGGGAAACACAGGCCTCTAACCTCCTATGGAAATCATCTCTTTCCCCTTGGTCCTTGAAGAGCTCCTTTGGAAAATCTCCATCCTGGTGAATCCCCAGGTCTGCACGAAGTTCAGGTGAGAGGATAAATCTCCCGTCACTTGGATCATAGCTCCATGGTAGAGGGTGGATTGGAAAGGCTGGATGGGATTGGAGGTGGCCCATTCCCGAAGTATTTACGGGATATAGGGCCCGCAGAAGTACCTGTTCAGAATATTCAGGTAACCTTACCATTTTATGCTTTACACGGAAGGACTCCACCTTGAGTTCCGGTGAGAGTTCCCAACGGTGGACCAGATAACCCACTCCTGGTCCTGCAGCGTCTATATCATCAAAAATATTTGCCCAGGGAGTCCCAAAATCCAAAAAGGGGTTATCTGGGAAGACCTCAAAGAAAGGCCTTCCATGCAGGTCCTCAGAATTTTTCCCTGAATGCTCGGAATATGCCAGGTTATAATCGAGAATAACTGTCCCGGGCCCGTTTACCTTCAGTAGCACCAGGGGTACATCCAAAAAATCACATAAGTCCTTAAATTCCATCAATAATAGATTTGAAATATCTGTAAGAAACTAACCGGATAGGTACCTGAAAATAAATTGGTCCAAAATAAAGCCCAAGAAATATCCCATTAACCATTCACAATTCAGATACGCCCAATATAATTACAAACAACCATTGCTAAAAGTTCACTAAGTCCCATTTAACCCTTTTTCTCCGGGAAAAGGATTATGTGCATTCCGATGATTAAACTAACATTTTTTTGCCATATTCCGGCATGAAAACAAAATAAATGTTTGAACATGTACCGGCCCTGTTCCTAAACCCCTAATGCGCTGGGTTCTTTGGAACGAGGTCCGAAGGATCCGGGTCCCCCGTGCATGGGGCCGGAAATAGGATACGCCTATATCAGATGGCGGGTCCCTCCAGGACTGCAAGAATCTGACCCTCCAGCTCATCCAGACTGAATGGTTTGGCCAGGTAGGCATCGGCCCTGGCCATTTTTGAAAGTGATTCCACCTCAGTGTTTGCAGAAACATATAGTACGGGGATCTTATTATACGTATCGTGCTGTTTTAGAAGCTGCGTGGCCTGGACACCTCCAATATCAGGGATCCAATTATCCATAATTATCAGGTCCGGCCGTGACTTTTCCACTCTTTCCAGGACATCGTGGGAGGTCATGGAGCTATTGACATGAAATCCCATTCCCTGCAGGACTATTTCATATATTTCCAGAACATGAGGATCGTCCTCAAAAACCAAGGCAATTTTTTGTTTCATAGCTTTCAAAGATATATTTTTTTATATATTTTCTGGTCCGAAATCTGCTTATACTGATTCTTTATACCTGAAAACTGGATTGTTTCCCTGGACCCAAGGCACAGGTAGCCGGATCCCTCTATGTTTCTGTTAAAATTATCAAGTACCATTTCCTGGAGCTCCCTTCCGAAATATATCAGTACGTTGCGGCAGGATATCAGCTGAAAGGAATTAAAGGCACTTTCTGAGACCAGGTTGTGCGAAGCAAAGATTATTCTTTCTGAGAGGGACTTATCAAACTGTGCATACCCATAATTTGCGGTATAATAGGTCGAAAAATCCTCTTTCCCACCTGCAAGAAGATAATTTCTCGAATAGGTCCTTAACATGTCCAAGGGATAGATCGCTTTTCGGGCCATCTGAAGACAGTGGGGATCGATGTCTGTGGCATAGATGGTGCATTTATGGTAGATACCTGCCTCCTTGAGCATGATGGCAAAAGAATAGGCCTCCTCACCCGCGGCGCATCCGGGCACCCATATGCGTACGCTCGGGAACGTGGCCAGATAAGGGATAATGTCCTTGATGATGGCACTGTAGAATTTTGGATCCCTGAACATTTCCGAATAGTTTACTGTGACCTGCTGCAGGAATAGATCTAGAAATCCGTCCTTCTCAAAAACCTCTATCCACGCCGCGGGATCCGAGGGTATCTTATTCTCGGAGAGAAACCTGGAAACACGTCTGTACAGCGAGGGCTTGCTGTAACCCCGGAAATCGAGACCGAACTTCAGGTAGAGTTCCTCGAGGAACCGATCGATTTCTTGAATCTGTAACCTCATTCTACCTGTTTGCCGTCAGTCCTGAGCAGCCTTTCAATTTCTGCCAGCAACACTTCCAGGTCGATGGGTTTGGAAACGAAACCGTCCACACCAGAATCAAGGCACCGTTGCCTATCTCCTGCCATGGTACGTGCCGTGACCGCGATTACCCCTATGGTCCGTTCAAGCCCTTGTTCCCTTATCATTTCCATCATTTCAAAACCATCGATTTCAGGCATCATCATATCCAGTAGTAAGATTCCGATCGAGGGGGTCTGGATGAGGAATTCCATCCCCTGTTGGGCCGTGGTGCAGCTAAGCACATCATAGCCCTTGACCTTAAGGGCATAACTAAGGGCAAAAATATTCCGGGGATCGTCGTCGACGATCAAGATCTTGGTTCGCTTATTCATGTTTCATTTTTTTAACTGGCGTACATCCATACCCTTAAAAGGGATATCAACTGATCAACATCCACAGGTTTGGAGATATAGTCCGAGGCTCCAACCGCAATGCATCTTTCCCTGTCCCCGGACATGGCCTTGGCGGTTACTGCTATTACAGGTAGATCCGAGAACCTCCTATCTTTGCGCAATTTACTGATGGTTTCATATCCATCAAGATTGGGCATCATCATATCCATGAGAACGATATCGATCTCTGGATGGAGCTCTAGGGCCTCCAGCGCCTCCTTACCGTCAAGTGCAGAGAACACTTCCATTTGGAACCTTTCGAGCGCTCTGGTAAGGGAGTAGATATTTCGGATGTCGTCATCCGCGATCAGTACCCTCTTATTGTTGAGTACCTCACCCAATGAACCATAGGCTTTCTTGCGAAGGGATTGGTCATTTGGTTTTTCATCTATCAGGTGCAGAAAAAGACTTACCTCATCAAGAAGCCTCTGGTAGGACTGTGCGGTTTTAACCACAACCGAATCTGCATAGCCCCTGATCCTTAGCTCCTCCTTGCTGGAGAGGTTCTTTCCTGTGAAGACAATGATCGGAAGGCTCTCCAATCCCTTGACACTTTTTATCGCTTCCAGTGCCTCATAACCTATCCTATCGGGAATTCCCATGTCCAGGATCACACAATCTGCATTTCCTTGGGTAAGTGAGTCTACGCTGTCCTTAACATTGTCCCTTATTTCCGATACGATATTGAAGTTATCCAGGAAATAGGCGAGTGCTTGGGCATGTTTAGGGTTTTCCTCTATTATCAGAACCTTCTGGCTGCCCTTTTCCAATGCCCTCTCAATTGTCGTGAACATGCCGCGCATCTGTTGGAAGGCGATCGGCTTGTTGATGAAATCGATGGCGCCCTTTCTGAGGCTCTCTTTCCTGGCTTCCTGTGAACTCATCATATGCACCGGGATATGCCTAGTGGATGGAGTTCCTTTGAGCTGTTCCAACACCTGCCAGCCATCCATTACCGGAAGTTGGATATCCAGTAGAATGCAAACCGGCATTAGGTTGACCGCTATGGGAAGGACATGATCACCTTGAGTTACAACGATCCCCATATAGCCGTTCTTACGTGAATAATCCAAAAGAGCCTTGGCAAAAGCTATATCATCCTCAACAATCAGAAGGAACCTGCCGCCTTGGTCCACGGAATACCTATCGTCGGCGACAGGTTCGGGTAAAGCGGCCAGATCGAACCCTTCAGGAAGAGTTACCGGCAAATTTTGTAGGGGCTCCTGGATCTCTGGTTTCGCAATGGGACCTTCATCGAGACTGCCTGTATCCATGGATAGGTCCAGCGGGAGACGAAGGGTAAATGTACTCCCCTGATTCTCTACGCTCTCGACACTCAGGTCCCCTCCCAAGAGTTTGGCAAGCTCCTTACTGATGGACAGACCGAGACCTGTTCCTCCATATTTCCTTTTGGTCGAACCGTCGGCCTGTTGGAAAGCATCGAATATGATCTTCTGCTTTTCCAACGGAATTCCAATGCCGGTATCCCGGACCCTAAATGTGACCTCTTTCTCCGAGGAGGAAACCTGGATGGTAACAGTTCCTTTATGGGTAAATTTTAGGGCATTGGAAATAAGGTTCCGGAGTATCTGCTCCAATCGCAATCGGTCGGAATGGAAGGATGACAGGCCAACCTCCTGAATGTTGTAATCGATCTTCAGGTCCACCCCCTTATCCTTGAATAGAGGGTCGAACATACCCTTGATATCCCTGCTCATTGAAGGGATATCCACCTGGCGGATTTCCAGCTGCATCTTCCCCGCTTCGATCTTGGAAAGGTCGAGGATCTCATCGATCAGGTTCAGAAGACTAGAGCCAGATGTCCAGATCACCTTACAGGATTCCATCTGTTCCTCATCCAGGTTGCCCTGTTCATTCTCCGAAAGGATCTTCGAGAGAAGCAATATGGAATTCAATGGTGTGCGCAGTTCGTGCGACATATTCGCAAGGAACTCGGATTTGTACCTGGTACTCATGGCAAGTGCCTCGGCACGTTCCTTGATCTCCATATTCTGTACCGCGATCCTTTGGTTCCTTTCCTCGAGCATCGTACTTCGCTGCTCGAGTTCCTGGTTAAAGTTCATCAGTTCTTCCTGCTGTACACGCAGCTCCTCTTCAGAGACCCTGAGCTTTGTGGCCTGCGCTTCCAGCTCGGTATTCAGGTTCTCGAGCTCTACCTGCTGAACCTGGAGTTCTTCGGTTTGGGCCTGGGTCTCCTCCAGCAGGTCCTGGACCCTTTTCCTGGTCTCTGCCGCAGCAAAGGCCAGACCGATACTCGAATTCAACATCTCCACCAGATCAAGGGCATTTGGTCTGAAAGGTCCCAACTTTCCCAATTCGATGACCGACACCGCTCTTCCCTCATGGAGTATGGGTATGACCAATATCTGTTCAACAGGAAGGTTTCCCTGGGAAAAGGAAATAAAGTTTCGAGAGGGATCTTCCAGCCCGGATACCAACCGGGTCCGACCCTCCGAGAAGACCTGTCCAATGATCCCCTGCCCGGGAATGAAGGAGTCCCTTATCTCCCCGTCCATCCCGGCAGAATGCACCAGGTTCAATGTTCCCCTATTGAAAAGGTATAGACTTCCGTTGGAACAATCCAGATAATCCATTAGGAATGCAAGGACCCTCTGCGATAGTTCCTGAAAGGTAAGATTACCCATTATATGCTGACCTAAGGTGGCCAGGCCTGTCTTTTTCCACTGACTTTCCTTCAGTTCATCAAAGGAGGTCTTAAGGGACTGGGTCATCCGGGAGATGGATTCTGCAAGGTTGCCAAGATCATCCTGGTTGAAGTCCTGCACACTCAGATCGTACTGTCCATGGGATATCCTGTTTGCGATCTCCTTAATACTGTTGATCCGACCACTGATCTCCCTATCTTTCTCAATTAACTGTAACTGCAGGAGGTTCCTTTTGGAAAGATCCGCCCTCAATCTCCAGAAAAGTAGCCCTGTGATGATCAGCGAGAGCATGGATGCCACGATAATGAAGGCCCCCGTGCTTTTGGAGGAGGATTCGAGTTTACGGCTATGATCCTCAAGTACAGCCTCTTCCCTGGAAATTATGTCGCCTATGATTCTCCTGGATGAATCCATCAGCGATCTTCCCTTTCCCAAGGTGGTCATCCACTGGGCATCGCCTCGGACCTTCTGGTCCATGACCTGGTCCAAGATGTCCATCCGTTTCCTGGCAATATCACCTAAGGAATCGAAACGCTGTTTCTGGAGTTCCCTATCCGAAAAAAAGGCCCCTGCCTGTTCGATGTTTATCAATAGCGAGTCCTTGCTCCTTCTGTATGGGGCAAGGTATTTGGGATCCCCTGTCAGAAGATAGCCCCGCTGGCCCGTTTCCGCATTCTGGAGGTCCAATAGGATCTGGTTCATGGAGACTATGGTATATTTTGTTCGGTCTACGAGGGATTTATTGGCCTGCTGGTCCTTTAGGCTCAGGTATGTTATTACCGAACAGCTGACCATAACCAGCATCGAAAAGGCAAAACCCAATTGAAGATTGAAGAGTTTCCTATTGTTCATTGTCATATATTAAAGGGATCTTAAAATAAAACGTACTGCCGAGCCCCGGTGTACTTTCAACGTCACAAATTCCTCCGTGGCCCTGAATGATCTCCTGGCAGATGAAAAGCCCCAGGCCAAGGCCCTGGAATTTTACCGAGGATTCCTCCACCCTGTAAAACTTATTGAATACATAGGGTAGTTTTTCCGGCGGGATTCCAATTCCACGGTCGGTCACGCTTATCTTCAGCTCCCCATCTGAGATCTCGGTGGATAGTTCCACCCGGTCATGGTTGGGAGCATATTTTACCGCGTTGCCCAGAAAATTGTTGAGCACCTGTTCGATCCTGATCTGGTCACCCAAGATCTTTTCCTTAAGTGGTTCCCCATGCCTGGTGATCTCAACACTACGCTGGGGGTAGGATTGCACAACGCCCATGCAAACATTTTCGATGGCTTTTTCCAGATCAAAAAATTTTTTCCTCAGTTTGATCCTACCTTCCTCAATGTTCGCTACATCAAGCAGATCAGTAACAAGGGCATTGAGCCTTTCGGATTGCTCCAGAGTTTTCTTAACAAATCCATAGGCTTTGGTGTCCTGGGAATCCTTAAGGCTTCTTTCTGCCAGTTGGGCGTATGCCCGGATCCCGGTTAGCGGTGTTTTTAGCTCATGGGATGCGATACTGATAAAGGCATCCTTTTTCTTCTCTATCCTTTTATGGTCCTCAATATCTGTAAAGGTCCCTACCCAATTAAATTCCCCACCGGGTAGATTCACCGGAGCGATCCTCAAAAGATGGTACCGGAATTCATCGGAAAATAGATTCTTGATCCGAACTTCCCTTTGGTATGTTTCACCGACATAGGTTCTTCCCAGCCATTCGGCAAGATAACAACTCTCCCCGGGCCATCCCTGGGGAAACTCCGTTTGGGAGGTCGAGTAATCGTACCACTTCTGGTTGGTGAATTCGATCGTGCCCGATCTGTCGGTGGTGAAGGCGATCTGGGGAATGGATTCAAGGATCCCCTGCAGGTATTCAGATCTGTTCAACAGATTCTGCTCGGCACGTTTTCTCACTTCCACCTCATGCCTAAGGGCCTCCTTTGTATTGATGAGCATCTGGTTCTGCTCGTATAGCCGGTAGAATGTACCAACCTTCAACAGAAGTATCTCCGGATCGATCGGTTTGGTCACATAGTCTATCCCTCCACTCTGGTAGCCTTTGGCAATAAAACTCTTATCGCGATTAACCGCCGTAAGGAAAATAATCGGGATGTCCTTTGTCCTATTGAGCCCCTTGAGGGTCTCTGCTACCTCGAAGCCATCCATATCAGGCATCTGCACATCCATGATTATCAGTACATAATTGTTCCTGATTGCCAATTTCAGCGCTTCTTCCCCTGATGGCGCAGAATCGGTCTGATAGCCCTTGGATTCAAGAAGCCTCTTTAACGAAAAAATATTCTCCTGGATATCATCCACTATAAGTATCATGGCAATCGGTTTGATGTGCAGGACCAAAAATAGTAAGTTATTTCCAAAAACAATGGATAAAGTGTCCCATTGAGTGCCGATTTGGGTTAAATTGTCCAGGGAGACGCGTACCAATTCTAGTTGCAACCGTCCAAACCGCCAACTTCTGGTCAGTTCGATCTCAATGGAAGGGCAAAAATGGGGAGGGTATATGTTCCGGGGACAACGAATGGGCCATCTAGGGCAGGGATGACCAAAATGCCCACAGTCTTGCCATATCCATAAGGCAAAAGGGGATCCAAAGATCTGAAACCCGTATCAAGAAATATGGGTGGGGGGCAGATTCCAGAAATATCGGCCTATGCCCGAAGAAGTTCAAAAATAGTTATCTCAGGGGCTATACCTACCCTCCCAGGATATCCCAGGAAACCAAATCCAGTATTTACGTAGAGCTGTGAATTGCCTTCTCTGTAAAGGCCCGCCCATTCCTTATAAATATATTTGGCAGGACTCCATTGGAAGTTCTCCCCACGTACACCGAACTGCATTCCATGGGTATGGCCTGCAAACATAGCGTCAATATCTGTATCCAATACCTGCGCACGCCAATGGGATGGATCATGCGACAACAATAATTTCACGGCCTTATCTTCCGTGCCGACCAGAGCCTTCCGTAGGTCACCTTTTTTTGGAAAACGCCCCGTACCCCAGTTCTGGACACCTACAATAGCAATCTCCTCGTTCCCCGCTTTCAATGTCCGGTTTTCATCCATAAGCAGATCCCAACCCATCACTTTATGGGTTTCGATGACATCCTGAAGGTTCTTACGCTTCGCTGGAGAATCCGTCGGACCATAGAAATAATCGCCATAGTCATGGTTGCCAAGGGTGGAGAAAACACCCAATGGGGCCTTGACCCTACTGAAGATATCCTGGTAATCACGCATCTCATTCGCTACGTTGTTCACCAGATCCCCGGTAAAGAATATGGCATCCGGCTTTTCCTGCAATAGCATCTCGACACCGCCCAGAACAGCTTTTTTATTATAGAATGAGCCCGAATGCACATCGGAGATCTGGCCGATCCTTAGACCATGGAACTCTTTGGGAAGATTCGGAAGGATTAATCGTTGGCGCCTTATGCGATAGTCATATGCCGTAGAGATTACCCCCCAGGCCAATGGGACCATCGGTAATGCCGCCACTATGATCCCGGATTTCAGCAGAAAATCAGACCGTGAGATGCCTTTTTTTGGGACCTCGGGGAGAGGCTCCTCCAACTCCTCGAGCCTTTCTTGCAGATTCTGTCCTTTCCTACCCGAGAATAGGCGCGAAACCCATATCCCCCCCCTTCGCAGATCATCGATGACAAGAACCACTGCATAGATAAATTTGCTCACCGCCGTGATGAAGAAGGCAACAAGTATGATGGAACGGACCATCAGTGGGATGGAATATGCAAAGGAAATATAGAGACCGACCAATAGGATAAGGGAATATCCCCACCATAGGATCGTAAACCATCTGGTACGCATGAACTTGATTTTTGTTGCCCGCAGGGCAAAAAATATATAAAAGTCCAAGAGGAATAATATGACCGCGTTTAACTTTAACATCTATTAATTTCCGTTTTCCAGCACCATTCTTTTCAACGCCGTAATCCATTTTGGATTATTGTTCAAACTCTCCACCATTTCTACTTCCTGGCCACCGGATTCCTTGAACTCTTTGGCATATTCCACTTTGATCTCATCAAGGGTCTCAATACAGTCTGCCACAAAAGCTGGTGAAAAAACCAGTATTCTCTTCTTTCCTGATTTGGCCAGTTCATGCAAAGAATCTGATGTATAAGGCTGTATCCAAGGTGTCTTGCCCAACCGTGATTGGAAACAAACGGTATATTTTCCCTCTGGGATACCCAGTTTAGCAACCACAGCTCTGGTGGTGGCATAACATTGGGACAGATAACAGAACGGTTTTGTTTCCTTTTTGCAGCTTTCACAACCAAAATCAGGACAGCTGAGTTCCTTTTTCGGGTCGATCTTGGCCAATTGCCTTACAGGCAATCCATGGTAGCTGAATAAAAAGTGGTCAAACCTCTGCAGGTCATGGTACCGTGCATGGTCTGATATGACCTCCACCATCAAAGGATCCTCGCAATAGCTACTGACGAAATTCAATTTGGGAAAGTATTGCCAACTTCGCATCAGTTCCATCACCCGGTCAATAACCGAACCGGTGGTAGCTGATGCATATTGTGGGAACAGGGGGATAACGGTCAAAGACTCCAGGAACATCCCTTCCAGGTTCTTCATTGCCTTGGGAATGGAAGGTTCCTGATAGCGCATGGCCAGTTCCACATGATATTCTTCACCCAGATCGGCCTGCAGCATCTTCTGTTGGTCCAAACTGTACCTCATCAACGGTGATCCGGTTTTCTCGCACCAGATGGTGGAATAGGTATCCGCGGATCTGGGTGCCCTTCTTGGCACGATGATCCCCTTGACCAGCAATGAACGTGAAATGTAGGGTATATCCATTACCCTAGGATCCATCAGAAACTCTGTTAAATACTTGCGAACTTCGCCCGTTGTGGGTGCATTGGGGGTACCCAATTGCACCAATAAAACTCCCTTTTTTGCCTTTTTACTCATTCTTAACACAAAACTACGACAAATTAGGGCAAATGGGGCCTATATGGCAAGGATAAAGCGAGATTGTCCTGTATTATTATATTCAGATGACGATATCCCAGAACCATGATGGAGGTAATATGGATGGAAATTCTTCACTAATAGGATTCGATGGTCTCCTTTACCTTTTTCATCAACCACATTGGCGTAGATGTCGCTCCGCAGACCCCGACGGTCTGATTGTCACTGAACAGACCTGGCTCCAATTCTGCGGGATCTGAGATGAAAACCGTATTCGGGTTGACCTGCCTGCAGATATCGAACAGCACTTTTCCATTGGATGATTTCTTACCCGAGACAAAGATTATCTTATCGTACTGTTGTGCAAATGTCCCGAGATCTTCGTACCGGTTGGAAACCTGGCGGCAGATTGTATCATTGGCCTTCACCTGGTACCCGCGCCTGATCAGTTCATCCTTGATGGCATAGAACCTATCCACACTTTTGGTGGTCTGGCTGTACAGGGTGAAACTGTGCGGCAGCTCCACATTATCCAGCTCATCAATATCCTGGAATACAATGGCTTCATTATTGGTCTGCCCCGATAATCCGATCACCTCTGCATGGCCATGCTTCCCGAAGATAAGAATCTTCTCTCGATCATCATGGGAGGTCTTGATCCGGTTCTGTAACTTAAGGACGACCGGGCAGGAAGCATCGATCAGCGTAATATTGTTCTCCAGGGCGATCTTATATGTTTCCGGAGCCTCTCCATGGGCGCGGATCAACACCTTTTCGTTCTGAAGGCCCTGAAGATCTCCATGGGCAATGATCCGGAGGCCTTTGGCCTTCAGACGGGCCACCTCTTCATCGTTATGTACGATATCTCCCAAGCAATACAGATACCCCTGCTGGTCAAGGATCTCCTCGGCCATATCTATGGCATAAACCACCCCAAAACAGAAACCTGATTCCTTATCGATCGTAACCTGTAAATTCTTAGCCATAGTACAAAGATAGGTAAACTCTTTACTAAACGCTTTATCCTAAAGACTATTTCATTATATTTGCAAAAATTTTTTTATTTTATATGGCAACTAATAGAACTTTCACAATGATCAAACCAGATGCAGTAGCAAATGGTCACATTGGGGCTATCCTGAACGACATTATCGCAGGTGGATTCAAGATCGTAGCAATGAAGTACATCCAATTAAACGAAGAGACTGCTGGTAATTTTTACGGAGTGCACAGGGAGCGTCCTTTCTATGGGGAACTGGTCAGGTTCATGACCTCGGGGCCTATCGTAGCTGCCATCCTTGAAAAAGAGAACGCTGTTGAGGACTTCCGTACCTTGATCGGTGCAACCGACCCTTCAAAAGCAGTTGAAGGCACGATCCGTAACAAATATGCAAAATCGATCGATGCCAATGCAGTCCACGGTTCGGACTCTGACGAAAATGCGGCCATCGAGGGAAACTTTTTCTTTTCAATGTTCGAGAGGTTCTAGACAATCCTTACATCTTACATCCATGGTCCGGGATCCCATTTGTCCGGACCATTTTATTTGGACTACCGTCCAATCTGCCCCCAGAATTCAAAGGGCTGGCAGAAACCATCCTTTACCAACCTGAACTGTCTCCGGTGTGGCACCACGTTCCTGCCAGCGTTCATTGGATGATAGGCTGGAATTCTGGGATCTTCCCGCCGAGTCCAATTTTTTCTCTCATAAGCTCCTGTATTCCCCCAAAAAACGTATATTGGCATAAATAACCAAATGTGCCATCCCTGAGGATCAGGCACCCATAACCACCATACCTATGAGAATAACCTTCTATGGCCATTCCTGCCTTGGGATCCAGATTGACGATGCACATCTTTTGATAGATCCGTTCATCCGTCAGAACCCCCAGGCCTCCCATATCGACATGGATGCGATCCGTGCGGATTATATCCTGGTGACCCATGCCCACTATGACCATACCCTGGATCTGGAATTCTTTGCAGAGAAGACCGGAGCAACCCTGATATCGAATTTTGAGATCGTAAACCACTATGCTCAAAAGGGCATCAAGGGCCACCCCATGGGGGTCGGCGGAAGTTGGGAGTTCCCCTTTGGAACCCTGAAGATGGTCCCCGCATCCCATTCCTCAAGTTTTTTGGACGGTTCCTACGGAGGAACAGCGGCCGGTTTCATACTCTCCGGTCCGGTGAGCACGATCTATATATCGGGAGATACCAGCCTGACTGCCGAAATGAAATTGATCCCTGAGTTCTTTCAAATAGATCTGGCCGTATTTCCGATTGGGGGAAATTTCACCATGGATGTCTCTGAGGCCATCATCGCATCCGATTTCATCAAATGCAACAGAGTGCTTGCAGTGCATTTCGACACATCGGAGCTGATCCGGATCGACCAGGCAAGAAGCATTGGAGAGTTCTCCAAGAGGGATAAGGAGCTGCTCATTCTTCCCATCGGAGGGAGCTTAGAATTGGACTGAAACAGTAGAACATCATCCTGTAGATAATATCAGGATCTAATCAGCGCATTATGAAACACCCAATCATAAGTGAGGTATACAAGGGTTGGTCGGATATAGGTTCACGGGGTACCGATTGGGTCGGTAAGTTAGATAGTGCCCTTTACCGACAGGTTTTGGAGATGGTGCAACCGGGTGCTTCCTATTTTTTCCTGTTCGACCCATTTCTGAAACATATCGATATGGTCTCCAATGGGATCCAGGAGGTCATCGGGGTACCGGCAGATGAATTCTCGGTACAATACATCATGGATAATATGCATCCCGAGGACCTTCCTCTCTTTGGGGATATCGAAGCCAAAGTCGTGGAATTCAAGAAGAAACTGGCCCTGGAGGACCTCTTCAGTTATAAGACCAGGTACAACTACCGCATGAGGAAACAGGACGGGGATTTCGTACACATCCTGCAGCAGACCATTACCATTGCCGCCGATGATTCGGGGAACGTGATGCGCAACCTGGTCCTTCATACCGATATAACCGACATAGCTCCCTTCCAGGAGATGAGATTGTCGTTCATCGGACTCAAGGGGCTTCCATCCTACATCAATGTTCGGCCAGCCCGGAGGTTTTCCGTTGAAAAGCTGCAGCTGACCTCCAGCGAGCTCGGTATACTGGGACTTCTGGTTGAAGGGATGGACAGTAAAAGGATAGCCCAGATCACCAACCGAAGCCTGCATACCATCCGTACCCACCGCAAGAATATCCTTAGGAAAACCGGTTGTAGGAGCATACAGGAACTCCTGATAAGATCCCTAAAGGAAGGCTGGATATGATGGGAAGCCACGGCATGGTATAGTTTATCCAGGTCCCCAGCATTTCATCAACGTGTAAACAAGGAAAGCAACGAACATAAAGGAAATGTTCCACCCGCCCTAATCTAAAAATACGAGGCTAAAAAATCCCTATCAGGATGCCTGATAGGGAACTAATCAATTATACTGTAGTTATTATGAAGCTTGCAAAAATGGATAGCACCAGTGGTACTACCCAGAAATCATACCTATGCGATCCCACGCCTTTGATCCCACGACTATCAAACCGTGGCTGACAAACAGTTAAATATACAAAATACCGTTCGGTATCCAAAATAAATATTCTGTTGATCATCATATTTAATGCCACCCCACTGAACCGGAAAAATTCCTGTTCCCTAATTGCCGGGGAACCTCTTCTCTAGGTAATCTCAGGACAAGCATAAGTGCCTGATGCAAAGGGTGGCCAAAGGAGTGCCCAGCTCATATCTCTGGAATAATTGGGCATACAACATTGAAATCAAGACCCATGGTAGGACCAGCTACCATGTATAGACCAATTATCGGGGCCTATCAATAGACCTGCAGCGAAGAACCCCAACTGGCAAGAAAAGGACCAAGAATCCATGCATGGAGAATTGTCCCTTGGTCATTGCATACCATTCAGTACATGGCCTTAACTTTTGATATTAATTGCATATGGTTCTAAGGGTCAAAGGGATTGTCCAGGAAGGATCAATCTCCTGGAGATGGATCATTGTAACGGACAGATGTAAGGCCATGGTCCCAGACTGCCCGAGGCTAACCCTGCCAAATGCCGATAGTTTCCGTTGGGAGAACTCATCAACACCGTCCTTTTCAGATTTTTTTGCCAACGAAAACCTCCCCCGGGTGTTCGTTGGGTAAGAATAATAAAACCATTAATAATTAAACCGCAGATCTATGTACAGAGACGGAGCAAGGAAGAGTATCTGGCAGTCTGAAGTAAAAAAAAACGGAGGACGCTTAATTCCTGGAGGATTTTTTGATGTCGCCATCATAGGTGGGGGCATAACCGGTATTTCTACAGCCTATAGGCTGCAGCAGTCGGGAATGAATTGCATCATAATGGAGGCGAACAACATTGGTTTCGGGACCACTGGAGGGACAACAGCCCACTTCAATGATTTCTTTGACACATCCTATAAGGAAGTAATCGGAAAGTTCGGTATTGAGAATGCGCGTTTGTTGGCCGATGCAGGTCGGCAGGCGAAGGAAATTCTGCAGACCCACGTCTCCCAACTGGGGATCGACTGTGATCTGGAGCACAAAAATGCAGAACTCTTCGCCTTGGACGGGGACCAGGAAAAGCAGTTGGTCGATATTGTGGAAGCTGCCCGGCAGATAGGCTATGAGATGCACTGGACCGATAGCATCAGCTTCCCGATACCCTTCAAAAAAGCCGTGAGGATCCCGGGACAGATACAGTTCCATCCAATAAAATACATCAATGCTCTGGCGCAAAGATTCGTGGAGAATGGAGGGATATTGCTGGAAGACTGTCCCTGCACTGCCTTTGAGGAGAATTCACATGAGGTCGTTCTGCAGACAGGATTGGGGGAATTCCGCACAAAACATGCTGTTTTTGCTACCCATACCCCTCCTGGCATAAGCATGCTACACTTCACGACCGCACCCTACCGCAGCTACGCAATTGCCTTTACCCTTAAGGGCAACAGCTATCCGGATGCGCTGGGATACGATCTTTACGATTCATACCATTATTATCGGACGCATGAATTAGAGGGTAGAAGATTGCTTATTGCAGGAGGGGAGGACCACAAGACGGGCCATGCAGAGGATACCGGAGCATGCTTTTCACGTCTGGAGAGCTATTGCAGGGATCATTTCAAGGTTGACAGGGTGGAATTCGGCTGGTCAAGCCAATATTACGAACCGGCAGATGGACTTCCTTCGATCGGAGTACTTCCCTCCAGTGAGGGAAGGATCTTCGTTGCAACAGGGTTTAGGGGCAATGGTATGACCTTCGGAACACTCTCATCTGCCATAATCGCTGACCTGATCATGGTCGGTTCCAATAAATTCGAAAAATTATTCAATCCCCGGAGATTTAGGCCCACAGCGGGGTTCACCTCCTTCATCAGCGAAAACACAAAAGTGCTCAAGGACATGATCACCGACAAGGTCGGTATGGAACACATCCGGTCCCTTGCAGAGGTCCAGGCCGGCCAGGCTAAGGTAGTTCGGTTCAAGGGGAGTTCCTACGCCATATATGCCCAGGAGAATGGAGAGCTGCACATCCTGAAGAGCACCTGTCCCCACGCCCGTTGCGAGGTCAGATGGAACGGTGCGGAGCTTTCCTGGGACTGTCCATGCCACGGTTCGCGTTTCAACATCAATGGCAGAATATTGTCTGGTCCTGCCACCAGCCCCCTTGACCGCCTTGAATGAACCAACCGGAACACGGTCCTATCCAGGGAACAGGTATTCAATTGTCCCTCCTCCGAAGATAAAGCTGCAGAAGGTCAGCTTGGGATGGCCTTGGGGGAGGAGCCCTGAGCCCCAGGGTTTCTACCGATTGTCCTTTCCGGATAATCGGATGGCCATCGAGGATCATCGAGGACCATAAAATGTCTCAAAGAGATGTTCCAGGGCCTCACGAATACTGCCATCCATATCGGAGATATTTTTCTCCCCAATCAACATACGGCCATCCTTTGATCGGACCAAGGCTTTAAGTAACCTTCCACTTTGTTTATCATAGGCGCCAATACCTATGCTCTTACCTCTGTAAACCACATAATGGAATTCGATCCTGGTATGACCAGAATTTACAAAGACATAGCTCAATTCCTCACCGATCCCAAATTCATTTAAATGCATATTCACCTGCTGGTTGTGTGTTCTATCAATTCAGTGAAGGGTCTGCCCCCTCTTCCCGGTTAAGGGATCAAAGTAGTGGATGGGAATACAGGCACCCCATCGTTAGGTCTTTACTTACCTGTCTGCATATGGGGACTATCGACCGGCTTGGACTCGGGAGATCCCTTCTGGCGTAGGTAAATGGACAGGATGACTATTGAGGCGACCGACAGGAACTCGCTCTGCCAATTTTGGAATGTCTCGAACCAGAATGTTGGCTCACCAAGGAACTGCCCGATCCCCAGGACCGGTTTTCCAACAAGTGTGTTCTTCTCGATCATGGCCTGATAACTGCCATAAAGGTGCATGGCCCATGATACCAGAAACAAGAATATGAAGGCTATGGAAAGGGAATGTCTATATATCGCAAGTACCCAGCCTCCCCTTCTTACCGGAGACGGAGAATCTGGACGGGCAACAGGCTCCCTGTCCACCTCCTCCCTTCCCTCCAGTTTCTTTGATTCCGCCGAACCGATCTGTCTGAGGAATATGGTCAGGATCACATACAATGCCATCTGAAGGAATTCGCTCTGGAAATTCTCAAAAGTGGCCGAAATAAAATGACCGCTCCGTAAGTAACCGTAAAAAGAAAGATAATGGCCTTTCTCAAGGTATTCGGAGAGCTCCTCCTTCCAACCAAAATATACCTGGAGAACCAACGTGACCAGGAAAAGTGAAATAAAGACTATCGAAAGGCCATTTCTGTGAAAGTAGTTCTTAACCATGATTATTTATCTAAGGATATGTGACTATTTATACGAGTTGCTACCATTTGGACTCCCTATCGTCCCATTTGTTCTTTTATCATTCCGATCAGGTTAACAGGCTCTTTACCAAGACCGAACAACATGGTCCCATTTGCAATCAGATGACCTGCATCAGGGGCTTGATCAACACCACCGGCATGTTTATCCTCGGGGGCTGAAGGAGGATAAAGGTGACTATCCCGGCAATATCCTGCGGTCTGAGCATCTCCTGTTTATCCACAAGGTTATCCTTCTCTCCTTCCGGGATCTCCTGCATAGGAGTGGCGACCGCACCGGGCTCAATCAGGGTGACCCTGATACCATGGGGATTCAACTCCTTCCGGAGCGCTTCGGTAAAACCGGATACACCTGATTTTGATGCAACATAGGCAGAGCTATTAGCCTCCTTAGTCGAGGCGCTCATGGAACTGATCTGAAGGATATCTGCCGGTTTACGCCTATCTATCATTTTCTGCCCGAAGATACCAGCAAGGGCCATATAGGATGTCAGATTGGTCCTGATCAGATAATCCAGATCAGTCGGGTCGGCATCGATCACCGTATCGAACCCCAGGCCTACATTGTTTATCAGTACATCAAACGGACCATACCGTTCCCACATGTCGTTGCACCATTCCATGGTACCTTCCATGTCGGCAAGATCATATTGTACCGCGGTCAATCTTCCGTCCCCTTGACCGTGCCCCAAAGTCCGTTGCACCTCCAGTAACTTTTGGGCATCACGGCCCACGACCACAACATCGCAGCCCAACTGGCCCAGAGACCTGGCCACCTCCATCCCTATGCCAGAGGTACCTCCTGTTATGAGCGCCTTTTTTTCCTTTAAGATATCCATATCCGTTTGTAAAAATTATATTCTGAACCCCGTCCTTTTAGTTGGAATGATCGGCCCATACTGGACCACCAAGACAATATGGTACTCCCCGGTCCCGATGTGCTGGAACCGTTCCTTGGTCCCCACCTTATGTAATCCAGATCTAAAGGAAATGGGCCCAGAACATCCAACATAAGTTTTCGATTCAGGAAACCATTCCCCCTGTCCTATCTAAAGAGGGAACAAACAAATGGCCAAAGAGTTCGGGAACGCTAGATATCGGCCTCTTTGTTTGTGGATAGAAAGGAAAAACCAGCTACCTGGAAAATATGGCCATCCCCGAATGACCGATTTTCATCCGGGAAGATATCTACCTGAAGTATGTCCCGTATTCCCAATTTATTTCCTTTCGTTCGATCGGTCCAACCCTTTGTTTAGACCCACCTAACCGTAATAACCTGGCCAGCCCTCCTATGGAAGACAGGTGAGCGTCCCTTAAGGGTTATACCCTCCCCATGTTGGAATTCTATTGTGTAGGTATTTGTCCCCAGACCGTTCAGCCGGAACTGGAAGTCATACCCCTTTGACCCATGGACTTGTATTCGAACCATTCCCCGCGACCTGCCGACCACCGAAAAAGGGTAGTTCACCAGGAGATGGCTGGCACTGCTTGCAAGATCAATGCTAAAGGTGTTCAGTACCCTGAAAACACCTCCGGCGCCATATACCTCCTGTCCTACCTGTCCTACCGGAAGCCAACCGTCTCCGATATCCTCAAGAGGTATCCAGGAATCTTTGTAAACCACACCTGTCTTCGGTTCGGGGGACAGGATATCCTCCGGCAAAAGCGGAGGATAATAATAGGGTAGCCTGGCGATGGCATGTTTAATGAATTCACATACCAGCATCCCCATGCCGGGAGAAACAGGGGCTCCGATTTCCTTGGCCTTGACCAGAAACCTCTTGAAGGATGCTAGACATTCCTGTTCTTCAAAGACTGCTGAATACGGTGCGTCAGACAAGGGAAAAAGCGAGAAGAATGTCGGTATGTTGCTGGAGTTCCCATATCCCCTGGTCCATATGGCCGAATTGCGGATAAGGTTCCCGATACATAATTCAGCGAGCTGAAAGTAGTTGGAATCGGGATATAGGCCCCAGAGCTCCAGCAATGCTTCTGCGGCATAGGCCGTATTATTGGACTGGTAGATAAGGTCAAAACCGTATTCGGAGAGGGAGTCTGCCGCACGTATCGCCTCCCTTAAATATTTCTCATCCTTTGAGAGTTCATAAGCCCTGAGCATAAGAAAGGCAAATAATCCTGCGACATCCTTTTCGCCTCCCTCTCCTGGCTGGGTTTCACCTTTGATGACATCAAGGGAATCCAGGTCATAGAAAACCGGCCACCGGTAGCCAAAGTGTCGGGCAACTCGTATACAATAACCAAGGGAACTATAGAATTTTCCCTCCAGGTCGTCTTGCCTGAAGCCCCTCTGCATCATACCCGCGATCTGGATTAGGGGATGGTGGAGGTACCAGGAATCCATCACCCTCGGCTTCTTCTGTTCTTCATCGTTATCCAGCACGTATTCCTTGATGGGAATCCATCGTTCGATGCACTGTGTCTTTGGGTTGAAGAAGTTTTTGATACCCTCAAGAATTTTACTGCATACCATTTCCCCGTAGCGGGACGGGAACTTCTGGTCATATTCCCAAACCGTTGAAAGCACCGCCATCTGCACCATGCTCTCGGGGGGATTCCCATAATCGTTCATATAGGCGTTCAGGTAGTCCGAATTTCCAACGCTCTGCCAGCAACCGTGGTTCCTGGCCAGGTCCCTGAGGCTGTCCTTGGCAATTCGGAAATAGTTCTCCAAGCTCAGCTTTGGCAGTTTCAACCTCGGATAAACCCTTTCCAGGCTCCGGAGCATCTGCATGGAAAGATCCCTAGCAGAATAGCACTTCTGGTGATCGATGATGAGATGGAAATGACCTATGCTGTATTTCCTACCTCGCCTTAATGGGTCCTGGTTCTCCTGCCTGAAACTGGGTCCAAGCTCTGGCCATCTTATCTTTATTATTCCGGACAGACTGCTCCTGGTGTCCTCTGCCAGATCGGAAAGAGCGCTAAGGTCATGGTGGTAAAAGGCTGTCCCTGTCCTGCCTTCCAGCTCCAGCAATAAACTTGCTGACCGGAGCTGGACCTGCTGTTGCAGTACGGCCTTCTGCCGGGGGACAGAACCTGTTGCTCCATCGATGAAGAGAACATCCGGATAGATCTCCAGGCCGAGAAAACCAAAAGAGGGGATGAACGAGGTCCTGCACTCGATATAATCCACGCCATCGCTATGGTCATGGATCACAATATGGTACGACCCCAGACCTGTGCGGAACCTGAGTTCCAACCTGCCCGTTCCCAGGTTCTGGGAGTCCAGTTTGAACTGGCCAAAGTGCCTGGCCAGTCTTATCACAATGGGCATCTTGGCCGGTTCCATCCAAAGCAGGAGTTCGGTCGGCGATTTCACCAATAACCCCCTTTGGGATCCGATCTCGACTGATCCGATTTCTGTATAATTTTTGTTCCGAAGGTCCAGAATTGTTATGAGCGGACTGAAATTATGGTTTAGCATTTTTCGTAATTGAATGGTTAAAAAAACATTCCCTTTTCCCAGTCGCAAGGACAGCCAAGGACCTAGGGTTCTTCGATTGTCAACTGAACAGTCAGGTACAAAGAAAGTTCTGTTCGATCTTGAACAACGCTGTATCATACTTCCATTGACCGGAGAGCTTGGGATGGTGGAGCCCTGAAAAGTACGTGGAACAGAATGGCGGCCCATACCCGGCATCCCGGAACCTGGAGATATCCTTCAGGCTCGACCAGGATGCTTTATGTTTGACATGGTTAAATGGATCTGGAAACGTCCTATGGATGGTTTTCTTTGAGACCGGAGGCCCTCCACAAAATTTAGGCGAGTTAGGGGCGATGTCCAGATTTACCTATTTTTCAATTCTGGATCCTATGGCTCATAACCTGTTTAACCCATTGAACAAAACCTAGGGTGCACGTGTTCCTTCCCATGACGAGCAACTTCTTAGGGTCAACATCTATTATCTATGGAAAATTTTATTCAGGAATCGCTACTCAGTTCACAAACGGATTTTCTTGCTGAGATTTTCCTCCGTACCATCATTATGTTCCTCCTGGTCCTTTCGGTCCTCCGGATCCTTGGAAGAAGGGGGGTAAGACAGTTGACGTTTTTTGAGATGGCCATGGTGATCAGTTTAGGTTCAGCAGCAGGGGACCCTATGTTCCAGGATGATCTTCCGATAATCCATGCTGTTATTGTCCTTCTCACCGTAGTGTTACTGTATAAGGCCGTGACTTGGACCGTAAGGAAGTTCAGACCTATGGAACAGATGCTGGAAGGTTCTGCACTGACCATTATTTGGCATGGGATGTTCCATATGGAGAACGGTAACAGGATGGCCTTTTCTAGGATGGAGTTCTTCTCCGAGCTGAGGAACCTGAATGTTGAACATTTGGGACAGGTCAAGGAAGGTGTTCTGGAAGTGGACGGAACCTTAAGCCTTATCTTTTATCCACCCGAGGAAGTAAAATACGGGCTACCCATTTTCCCATCTCGTTACAGGGAGATCTCAAAATCTGATGGAAAAACACCCATAGCATGTATGTTCTGTGGAAATGTGCTGGAATCCCTTCCAGAAAAAGGCGACTGTCCAAGGTGCGCCCAGGGCAGATGGGCTGTGGCAATAAGGGATCTACGGATATAAATATAAGATCCCCAGGTGATTCCCAGCCGTGCTGCTGGGAATGACCGCTGCCCATTTTTGGGATGAGCGATCAGCCATATACCCTCAGCCGGAGGAATGAATCACCATGTTCCAGATGATAATCCATGCCCATACCCGCAGGTTCACCCTGCAGGAGCTTCAGCATGGCTTCGAACTTTTTTAATTGATCCATCAATCCTTCGAATTCATTCTTTTCTGTAAATCCGTCCACATTACGCAGACCTCTTCCCTGATCCATTACCTTTTTGCTTATTAAAAAAAAAACACAACCGATAAATCAATCCCGTTCCCAACCCTTCCCTTTGGCACTTGATCTCCCGACTCCCCTTACCCATTGAAATGTTGTCCGCTCAATCCGGACGGATGGGAAGACCACCCTGCCCCCTAGGATCGTCAGGACCAATCTTGAATTCGATCCTGCTACCGATCCTAGGATCGAAGCTGGCCTGGTAGCTTATATATCCGTAACAATCCAGGTCCGAAAGACAGCCGTAGCATGTGGCAAGGGAAACCTTGGCCAACCTGGCCGTTGTTCGGGCATAGGTTTCCAGGTGCTCCTGGAAACCATCTGTGTACCATTGCTCCATTAGTGCCATATAAACGGCAAGATGGGACATCCCCAGCCTGTGATCATACCGAAGTCCATGGAATATCCGGGGAAGTGTTCCCTCCAACTTCATGAAACTGGACCATATCATCCCCCCAAACCGCGTTTTCGTCCGTGTATTTTTTTTTTTGCCTCTGAAAGCTCACCTGTGGAAAGTTTCTTCCTATCGGTCTTTTCCATGGTTAGGTCCATTCCCTTCTCAGTCCCCAGGAATTCCTGCCTGATGCCATTTTCGTCATAGACGTTGAGAACTTTGAACTGGGGGTTGGCCTGTAGGTACAACCTGGTCTCACCCTTTTCCAGGTCCATGGTCACAGGCTGGCGGTTACCCCGTTGGAGGGCATCGATCAGGTCCTGTCGCCTATCGGGCATTTCGAGCTCCTTGATAGGGTACCTATTGAGCTCCGACTGCAGATCAAACCCATAATTCTTATGGAACTGCCTGAAACGGTGGTTTCCATTGATGTCCATTGTTTTGAGGTCCAATTGGACCCATGCCTCATACCGATCCCCCTGGCGATTTGATAGTTCCTTGAATACAGACCTACCATGCATGAGATTATAGGCCTCCTTCAATGTATAGCGGTCCCTGCCGTTAACATAGAAGAGTTGGGCCCTTCTCTGTTCGGTACCCTGGGGCACGATTTCCAGCCTATAGGAATTGAAGAAGTACATATCTGATTGGCTGGATCTCGAAAAATTGAGTTCCGCACGGATCCTTCCCTTTCCCATTCCAGTCTGGAAGAGCAACTGGAAGCCTTCTGGCTGTCTCTGTAGATTGTCCTTCAGAGAATCCTCAAGCCCGTTACCGAAACCGCTGTAGAGCAGCTGTTCTTTGAGATATTCATAATTTTTATGGTTCATAATTTTCGGTTTTTTCTTCTAAAATCACCTTTGCCTTGGCCAGATGCTGATTCTTAACGTTCAGTTCCAGGTTCCGCGTGCCCTCCCTCTCCAGTATACGTATAACCATCTTTCGATCCTGGGCCAGGGAGAACTTAGGAAGTACGACCACCATTCCTGCCGGATTATCCATACGGCAATCCAGTTCCTGCTGTCCAAGGACCATCAATGGCTTGATTTCCAGGTGCTGGATTGCGGTCTCCCTATGTCGGGACCTGGGGACCAGGCTGCTGGAAATACCCTGTACCTGGAATCCCACGGCGCCCGTGTTGTAAAGAATGATCGGAAGATAGAACTGATCTCCATGGAGGTATATCCCCTGCAGATCTGCTTTAACCCCTCCTACCCGGTGGCTGCGGGTCAACCGGCGACCCTTCGTCAAGACAAGGTTCTGCGCAATAGACCTGATCCTTATTAGGTCCACTGGTGGTCTGATGAATTTAGCGGAAGGGGTATGGGTGGTATCCCTGAACCTATAGATCATCACCTTTGGTTCCTTTGTGTAACCTACGGCAAAACAGTGCAGGGAACCCGAGCTGGTGATCACCGTAAGGTTGGTCCTTTGGAATTCGGGGGAAATCGCCTTGAGCTGTAGCACGTTCGTTGAACCCTGCGCCCTCTGGGCAGCTATCTCGCTGCTGCCCAGATTGATCATAGTGATCTGGTCAGGGAAGACGATATGTGTCGTCATGTTATCGGAGATCAGTATCTCCTTAAATAGTATGCTGTCTTTAGAAAGCTGGGCGGAGGGTTGCTGGCCATTCAGGCAGGTCAAGTTCAGAAACAGGACCAATGATATTGTGAATTTGACTGTTCTCATAATGTTGCTTTGTTTTCATTTCCTATTATTTAATATTTTCGGATTCCGAGTCGACGAGCAGCAGTTGATGCCCTGCCCTGATCCTGATCTTTCTGTTACCCGGTCTTTTAGAGAAGACCTTTCGTGCAGCGTCCACACCGATGCCGGCAACCTTGGAATACCATCTTCCCACGCCGGGGTTTTCCAGGTCCGATATAGCTATGTTATTGACCTGTTGCTGCAGTGCATTCGCACCAGGTTCTGAAAGTAGTGTGCCCGGAACGTAAAGCCCCAACATTCCATCAAGATCATGGGCCTCAAGATTTACGGGAAGGATCTTCCCTCCCTTATGCAGGGAGCTTATCCTGACCCGGAGCCGGCCCTGGGAGATCGAACATTCTCCGAACAGGAGACTTTGTTTTTCGAACCTCAACCCAGCCGTTGTCAAGTCATCCAAAAGACGTAACCTGAGGATGGAGCCGTGCTGTACCAGTTGGTCCATCTCCACCATGGCCCGGAATGAATTATCGCCGGTGGTTTCGATTCCCTCCAGTTCAATATTTTGGAACGCGCCCTTCTCCCCCTTTCGATCAGGTGTATCCAGGGTTAAGTGCGATATTCCAGGATCGTGTCTAAAAACCGAATGTACCGCTGGCCTTCTCGCAATCCCTTCCATTGCATCGTCCATCGGTATCCTACTTGGGTCCTGGATCATCTGGATCTTATCCAGAAGAACTCCCAGTTGCTGCAGTTCCTCATCCTGCCCATCTGATCGTGTGTAATCTGCCATTATTCCTTCAAGCTGCTTGATGGAAGCGTCCTGTGGGCTGGTAGGCATTGACGAACCTGCCATGTAGGTCAATTTTGCATAATCATCCTGAGGGACCATTGGTTCCGGATCCTTGATTAGACGGCCGATCTGTTCAAGACGATCGTAGATCTGTTCTTGGGCAGATGTGATGGGCCGGTCTCGGCCATAGGATCCTGGCTCATGAAAAGCCCATTGCTCCTCCAGCGAATCGCCCCATGAAGGTGTATCGGTTTGCACACCATTGCTGAGGTTCTCATTTAGCAGTTCCCTGGACAACCTCTCGTAGTGCTCCAATTTACTGACAACCAGATCCCCATCAGGATTAGGACTAGGCACCTCGCCTATTAGTCCATCTTTTTGAACCGTTCTTCCCGACCGGTCGCCAAAGGTGCCCAGGATGAACATTCCAATGACCACAATGGCAAGGCTGATGGCAAGGAAAGTGCCCTTGGAACTTCCCTTCAATCTACTTTTGAGTTGATCTATGATTTTCATTTTTAGAGATTTTTTTGTGTTTTAGTAATTCGATAGCTGTATACAGGGAATCCAGGAGTCCGGCATGTTCCCGGGCCAAGGAGCTACGGAGTTCCTCGCATCCAAGGGCCTTGCAGTCCATGATCCGCTCCAGGAAATCCCTATGGGATTTCAATCGCTTTAGGTAAATAGTATTTTGTGCTTCATCAGAGGGCTGCACCGAGACCTGAACCAGCCTGCCAAACCGTCTGGTAGGGGACATTTCCCCGCTGTTGTTGGGAAATTTGAAACGCTCACCGAAACATAGGGCAAGAAGGAGCACCAATGGCAGTGAAAAAAAATAGATACCTCTACGTAATCCCCTGATCCGAGAGGTTATGCTGTTCCTGATCAACCTATGGAAATTTCCTGATGCTTTTGTGTCCATTTCCTTCTTCATCTCCTTTCGATGGTCCTCAGCTCTGAATTGTCGGTCGTCCTCCAGCCCTCGATTAGAAATCCATGGGGATTATTGGCACTCCTTGTTACCTCCCGCAGCTGGCCCATGGTTACCAGACGCCGTGTGGTCTCCACGCTGGATCGGATGATCTGTTGGGAACCATGGAACTTGAACCTATAGGGATGGGAACCCATCTCCATGACTATACTATCTACGCTGATCCGCTGACTGATGTTCGCTGCAATGATATCCCGATAATACCCTTTCTCGAGCAGCGTCTCATAGCTCCTCCTGGCGCTGGCATCAGCCAGGTAGAGCGCACGAGAGAGCTGCTCACGGATCACCTTTTCGTCAGGGTCAAGGGTGAAGAAATAATGGTGGAAGCTTTCCACATGCTGCTGTGCCTCCACCTGGAGGTTCTCACCCCGAGTTGAGGCAACAGCCTGGAGTACGGCGCCCGGTGCCAACAGATAAATCCTTTGATTGGAATCCTTTGAGATCTGGCCGTTCCTGTACACAGAATAAAGGCAGATGCCAGCAAAAATGGCCACGATCAAGAGGCAAAAGTTACGAACCTGCCGAAAGGCGGTATCAAGGTTGTTGAATTTTCTGAACATGATGAATCTGGTTTATTGATATTATTCGGAATTCCTGCTCTTACCTGCCCGGAAACCCTGTTGATCGTTTAAATAGGGAGAATTGGAAGCCTGTTGAGCCATCCCCTGTCCCATCGACGAGGCCGCATCACCGAACGAATCCCTTGCCATCGATAATCCTGAGGATGAAACAACTACTGCCCTTTCTGCCGTTGAGGAGAACATTTGGGTAACCCGAACACCAAATACGCTGCCATCACTTGAATGGACAATATAGTTCGCCACTGATGGTACGGTGAAATACCCTACGATCCCGATAATCAGAAAGATCTGGTAGGCCAGATGGGTCCTGTCGAACATTGTATCGCCCATTACCTGGATCTGGGCCAGATCGATCAGTAGCATTTTCTGCTGGATCCTGCCGATGATGCTCCCAAATATATTGGCCACCGGCAACCAGAGAAAGATATTGATGTACCTGGCAAGCCAGACGGTGAGCGTGTGGTGGAAACCCTCGAAAACCGATAGTCCGAAGACCAGTGGTCCCAATATGGTAAGTACCACCAACTGGAATGTCCTGAGGGTATCTATGCATAAAGCTGCAGCCTGGAATAGGAGCTCAAGGATTTCGCTCATCCATTCCTTTACCCCATTTCGAAAACCGTATGCTGCCTTTGCCATGGCAAACTTGATGTCGTTGCCGATGCCCTGTAGTAGCCCTTCTTCTGAGGGGTCTTCATCTTTGTAGGTATATCTGTACCATAAGTCCCTATCCCCCTCACCACCCTCACCCACATAGATCTGCCACGGGATAGTCTGCTTTACAGCTTCCCTTTTCTTTTCAAGGAGCACCTCAATGGCTGTTTGCGAATCTTCCACCATGGCATTGGTAGCAGCAACAGTCGGTGAAAGGATTCCGTTTACAAGCCCCATGAATGCAGGGAAGAAGGCAATGCACAGTCCTATCGCAAACGGTCTCAATAAGGGGTAGACATCTACGCCCTCTGCCCTTGACAGGTGCCTCCATACCCTTATGGAAATATGCAGTAGGGCAGCGAATCCTGCCAGCCCCTGGCCAACACCCATCAGCCTCTGGCTGAGGGGTACCATTTCTAAATAAAGCTGCTCGAGGACCTCTCGAAGGCTGAGGAGATCCTGCCCGAGATCCTGGGCCAGGACCATCTGGGGGCAAAGGCCCAGGCAACCAAAAAAGATCACCATAAAATGTCTACGTTTCATTTCTGTAAAATATTTAACGGTTTGTTATTCCCTGCAAACTCTTCATGGAACCCATATGATCCCACTCCCTTTGACGATGGTATTCGAGGATACTATTGGACGCGGTCAATGACCTTATTAGCCGAAGGTGCCGCTCCATCCTCTCATGGACCGAATCAATGGTGCGTAGCCGTTCTCCATCATCCATTTTTGCCCGACCAGCGGACAGTACCATAGTGAGTTCGCCCAGTTCTTCTAGGCAGCCCTGGAGCACCCTGGAATACAGATTTTCCAGATGCTCCAGTTCTTTTGGATCAAAGCCTCCCTGCCGTACCAGGTCCCCGGTATGGCCAATGGAGAGCTCGAGTATCCGTTTCTGCATGGATAGGATGGAAGCCACCTTGTGGTAGTTCCGGACCGCCGGATTCACCTTTAATAGGCCATCGAGGAATAACCTGTGTAATCCGAAATTCCCTTTGGAGATATCCCGGATATGGTTATACCCGTTTTTCAGTATCTCATACCCTTCCTCCATATCCTTGAGCACCTTTTTGAACTGGGCCAATTTTTCCACATTCAACAGGAGCTGCTGAATTTCGGTGGATTGGGCCCGGGCCTGCGCCGAAATCAGTACCAATAGCACAATACCGATCAATAACTTTTTTTTCATCTCTTCCCTTTCATTAATTTAAACCGGTAGGATCTACCTAAAAATTCTAGCTGCTGGACATCCCGTTGCTGCAGGTACCTTATTGCCCTGTTCTGGAGCTGTTGTTCCAAGATTTGCCTGTGTGCCAGCCTGACCATTCCATGGACCTTTTCGATACGTTGGATCCTTTGGTAATCCGATAGCCTGAAGCCATCCCTCCGAAGGATCCCGATGAGTGCATCCAGGAGTTCTGCACAGCGTTCATATAGGTCATCCTGTAGAACAGAGGCTTCCCTACCTGGTATCCCGTACAGCTCTTCTTGTCCTTCGGACAGCCCGGCAAGACTTGCAATCGATCCATAGATCTCCTGGATCTCCTTTAAATACCAGGAACTGCGTACTCCAGGGGATGCCCGGGAGAGCGAGTCGAAATATCTCCGATGGAGAGAATATTCCCCCCTCGAGAGATCGCCCACCATGGCAAGACCATAGCGGGCAAGACCGTACCCACCGGAAAGGAGTTCCGCGAATGCACCGTTTGCCACTATCTGGGCCATAAGGTATTTTTTCTGGGTGGCACCCTGTCTTGTCCACTCCCCTAGGGTCTGTGCATTGGACCTCTGGATGCCCAGGACCACAAATAATGACATAAAAAATATTGTTCTCATGGTGATTAAACTATTAGTTGTTCCCAATTCCGTAAAGGGTCTGAACTGCCTTTCTCTGGGCTTCGTCCTTTGAGCGTTCTAGGCTGAGCAGAACATTCTGCCTTCCGAAGGCCCTCAGATCGGACAGTATGGCCGCCATGGTCCGTGCTGCGCGGTCGATCCCCTCCATACGCTGCTGGTCGGTCATCTCAAGGTTGAATGGCCGGATGACCTGAAGGACCGCTTCCAGGTTATCAAGTCCCTTATCGAGCATTCCCTCATACATCCTCTCCATTTCCATCAGCTCCTTGTGCGAGAAATTCGGGTCGGAGGAAAATCGCTTCCACGCCTCCTGGTACTCGGTGAGAAGGTCCGACTGCATCTTTACGATCTGCTGGATCCTCCTGTATCTGGCGATGACCTCTCGTATGGTCCTTAACTCATTGAAGTATACCTGGTACTGCTCCTTCTGCTTCTGGGTCCATTCGGAAATCTCCTGGAGCTTGAGTTTGGAAAGGGCATTTTCCAGGACCTTCTGGGCGTTCTGCAACCATATTGTTTCGTTCTGCAATCTCTGAACCTTCAGATCAAAAGCCTTGACTACACGTTTTATCGCCAGCCGGAGGACTTCTGCAAGCACCAGCTGTCCATGGGATCTTCCCATAGGGAGAAGGACTAGGGATATTGCCAAAAGGGCAGTTGCTAAGGATTTTATCTTATTCATGTTCCCCCCCTGTTTTTCCTCTCAGGTGTTCCGCCATGGCCTTAATGCCTTCGTTGTAGTCCCCAAGCTTGGATTCCACGAATTTCTCCAACATTTTCTTTTCTCGCTCCTCTGTGGTATAGCACAGGTATTCCTCCAGGGACACCTCCGTACGGTAAACCCTGGAAAAAGTGCCCGAAAGGCTAATGAATACCTCCTTGTACTTCCTATTCGGTTCATTGGCTCGGTTGAGCGAAAGGACCATAGCCCGTTCCTTTTCGCTGAGTCCCAGCATCTCCTCGATTATTTGGAACCTGTTCTCGTACTTCCTCTGGTCCAAAAGGATCTTACAATCACTGTTGTTGATGATTGTCTGGCGAACGATGGGAGAAGAGATGATATCATCGATCTCCTGGGTGACCACGATCGCCTCTCCGAAGAACTTCCGGACCGTTTTGAACAGATATTGGATATATTGCGCAAAGCCATCCTTCATAAGGGCCTTCCACGCCTCCTCGATCAGGATCATCTTCCTGATCCCAGGAAGCTTGCGCATCTTGGAGATGAAAACCTCCATGATGATCAATGTTACCACCGGGAATAGGATGGGGTGGTCCTTTATACTGTCGAGCTCAAAAACGATGAAGCGCTGTTGCAGCACGTCCAGGTTTGTCCTGGCGTTCAGAAGGAAGTCGAACTCGCCGCCCTTATAGAATGGCCTTAGTACATAAAGGAGGTTCTCCAGATCAAAATCCCTATCCTTCACCCCTTCCAGCCGGATCTGTTCACGGTAGGGACCTTTCAGGTATTCATAGAATCCATCGAAACATGCAAATCCTCCATCCTGGCCCATATGCGTAAAGTAACCGGTGATGGCCCCGGAAAGAGCGACATATTCCGATCTTCTGAAGGGTTCGTCATCTTTTTTCCATAGAGCAAGGATCAGTGCTTTTACGCTCTCACGCTTCTCGGTGTCGGGAAGTTCACCATCAGGTATGTGGAAGGGATTGAAGCTTATGGGATCACGCTCACTATAGGTAAAGTAATACCCGCCCAGCAAGCGGCAGAGCCCTTGGTAGGAATGTCCAACGTCAACAAGGACCACATGAGCACCACTCCCGTGGTAGGACCGCACTAGATGGTTCGTGAAGAACGATTTCCCACTGCCCGACGGGCCCAGAATGAACTTGTTCCGGTTGGTCGTTATTCCTCTTTCGATCGGCTCGTCGCTTATATCCACATGTAGGGGTCTCCCGGACAGCCTGTCCCCTAGCCTGAGGCCTACAGGACTTGTGGATGACATGGCAGAAGATTCCAGGTTGAGAAAACAGCATGCCTGTTGGGTGAAGGTATCGAAAGAGTCGTACAGCGGCATTTCAGCAGCATTCCCAGGTATCCCGGCCCAGAAGATCTGTGGGGCGCCAACGCTCTCCACCTTTATACCACAGCCCATCCTATTGAGCGATCCGGCAACCAGACCGGACATCCGATGAAGTTCACTCTGATCGGAACTGCAGACCATGACATTGAAATGAGCCCTGATGGGCATGCGCTGCTGGACTATGGCCTCGTTCAGGAAATCATTTGTCGAGTCCCTGGCGATCAGGTTGGACCTGCTATAGGCAGCAAGGGACTGTAACCGGAGCCTTTTACGCTCCAGCTGATCCAACCTTGCGCTGACATCCCCTATGAATATATATTGGTTCACCAGATGGTCACAGGGCATAAGCTGACCGAGTAAACTTCCGAATCCTACGGGGAAGGCCGATCTATCACTGCTATAGGGTTCATAATCTGTACAGGGCATGCTGAACTGGGGGAGATCCTGAACATCACCAAGACTATAGATCCTTAATTCCCTATCTCCGATTCGGATGTCCTTTCCGGAAAGATCAATATCACCCAAAATCCTTTCACCAGGAGATTGACCCTGGGAGATGTACCGCTCCAATAGTCCAGGGGAGTCCGGTGTACTGAACAGTCCATCGCTCCCAACCGGCATTACCTGGACCAGGCCAGAGTCCGAGAGGGCCCCGCAAAAATGTCCACAGGCATCCTTGAAGCCGATTACCGCTTGAGGATCCAGGATATCCCTGGGCACAGGTGATCCATGGAGGAGCGTCCTCCCGAATGACATCATTCTTGCACGTCCTTTGGGCACCATGCTCAGGATCAGGTAACATTCGTGCTGCATGTACTGCCTTTCGTGGAAGTAACGTTCACTGCACTGCGAGATGTAGGATCCGCAATCCCTATTTAGGTCCTGAGAATATTTTCCTGTATAGAACCAATCCTGCTTGTGGACGATACTTGAAACCGGCAGCAACCTGATCGCTTTTGTCCATGCCTGGTGATAGTTCTCATACTCTTTTCTCGAAAGTGAGAAAATCTCAGGGAGCTGAAGTGAATAGACCCTGCTCACTTCTCCCATCCTGCCCAAAAGGAAACCGTCCTGGTACCCTATTATCGGCCATCCTTCCCTGATATCGGTTTTTCTTTTCATCCCAGAAAGTTTTTATGTTCCTTAATACTTGGGTCATTGAATATGGCCCTTGAACGGATCCTTATTACCTTAGGCCACCTCCTTCGGGCAGCCCATTTCTGCAGACCGTACTGACCGAACCGATCACTAAGCCTATAGGTTACCCATATCATAGTACCACCGGATGATCCTATTAGGCCCAGCGAAATCCAGGATGGAATTCCCAGATAGTACAGCAGAGCAAATAGGAATAGCAGTCCCAGAGTAGCTATGGCCAGGTACCAGATGTACTGGGCCTTCAGACCTTTGAATTCCAGTGGCGTGTTGATGCCTTTGTTGATCCTGAATTTTTCCATTCCTTAGGTGCTAAATACCGAAGAAGGATTTGATAACGGTCGCCACCACAACCAAAAATACACAGCTTCCGAACCATGCTGCGGCAACCTTTCCTGTGTCAGGATCTCCATTGTTCCATTTCTGGAAGACCTTCACCGCGCCTATGAGCCCCAGCAGGGCTCCCACTGCGTACATGAGGTTCGTTCCGGCATCGAAATAGCTCCTAACCCTTTGGTTAGCTTCGTTTATTCCGGAAATCCCATCCTGGGCGTAAATGCTGCCCTGCACGATCAGCACATATGCAAGTGAAAGCATGGTGCGAATGAAACAGAATTTTCCAGGAATGGAGTCCCTGTTCGTTTTTGGTGTTCTCATAAGATATCTGGTTTAAATTGAAGCCCTGCGGTGTTGCATCCCTTAGCATGTAATATTCCTGTGCATTGCACCATGGAGCACACCGGAGGGTTCAAAAATGTCAATTCGATCGTTACAGTTAAATCCATTCCCCTCACGGGGCAGGATCCACATTCACACATCCTTCTCGGACTATGCAAAACAATATGACCAAAGAAAGTCCATTAACATAGATTGGTCAAGTACAATATGGACCTGTACCCAGAATTGTACCCATGCAGACATGGATCCCAGTGCATCGGCGCAGACCGATCGATAATGGGGGGATAAAATAACGGCTCCACGGATGGCTTTTAAACTGCCCCTTTTATAAATAGTAACCCTTCTCTGGGAGAACGAACTTCTATCAAAGGCATGATGCAAGATATTTTGTGTCAATACCGGACAAAAAGGGACCAGCTTATGGAAACAGAAGAACCAAATGGACCAAGGTTGTTTTATTTTGCTAAATGATGGGGTTGTTCTGGAAAACGGAGCGAGGGAGTGGTGTATTAATAGGTACATGGAAACACTGCTAAGTTTGCCACATGGACCCCACCAGGCCATAACCCATTCTGTATAAGAGAATTGGCACGATGCATATGGCAAAAATTCCTCTCGGTGAGATGGCGTGCCGGTTCCGCTGGGATGCCTTGTCCAGATACTTTATCCCACTCCCAAAAACGCAAGTGGCTTGCCTGCCTAAAGGTTATTGGGCAGGTTGAACTGGTAAACGAAGGTATTTTACTGTGTGGTTGAAGTCGGATCGAGCCGATCGTCGGTAAGGTATCGCAAGATCAAGCGGGATCAAAATATATTCGGGAGGATATTATGCCCCACCTACACCTTCTTGGGATCTGATCCGGACCAACGATGCCACCAGATATATATTGCCAAGCCCCACCAGTAACGTTATCCGGAAAAAAAAGATGAATTATCCTAAAGGATGGCCATGCCCGGAAATATGACCACCAATCGATCGAGTCAGGAGAACAATTGTCGAATCCCCAATTTGGTTATCTCGAATTCATAGGGGTATTCCGAAATTATACCGTTATCATTTTTAGGGACCAGTTTGGAGGACCGAACCAATCTCACTAACGTAGGTTTAAAGTTGGGATGCATCTCAAGATCCAATAAACTCTTATTTTGGTATACCCTATAAAGGATAACCTTCTCCAAATAATTTAACATCATCATTCTATTTTAAGGAATATTGATGTTAGTTGCAGGAATTGCCAGTTCGGAGAAAGTAAAGCAATATTCATCCCAAATGAAAACGTAATTACGCATATTTCGCTAATTAAAATTTTTATCCCAGTGACTGGATAAAATGCAGCGGAAGGACCAGATGGTAAGAGCCGTTGGAAAGGAGGGAATACGGTAAATAAACATTATCCGAAACCATATGTCGATAATACCAATTTGATTTCTGACATGGGGAATTCAAGTACATTTAACCCAACATGTCCTAAGGCCTCCACTTTTCGGTCATATTACCGAATAACGAAACCTGTGCTGAAGATCGGTTCCCGAACGAGGAGATCATCACGTACTCTACTTCATATTAATTCAACATAAACTCCTATTCCTGATAATACCTCCAAGGGATACCTTAAATAAATAATATGAACAGGGCAGTCAGCCAGTCGCTTGTCCTGTTTACTCTTTTTGGGACAGCTATGATAGATGTCATAAGAAAGAACATTAAGTACTTATAGATTAATCTACATGAAGAAAATGTGGAGAGCCATGGAGGTTTTGAAAAGACAATGGCCCGATTATTAACAATTCCTTATACAAAAATTAACGGATAGGAATATCCGTTTCCACGAGGTTTCGATTACCTTTATACAGTAATGGCATTCTCACATCTAACTTAATTTTCCCTGTTGGCCCCTTTCCGACAGGGATTGTTTTTTATGGAATATTTGAGTGATTCTCAGATTTATTAAATAATCGAAATTGATTCTGGTGGATTACTTAGGTAAATGTGAATAGGGTAGCACTTAAAAATGCTACCCCTTTTTCTATTGTTGGAATGGTCTACGAATCAAAGTTTATATCATCCGGTGCTGTGTTGATATACATTTGCCAGAGATGCCACAACTCCTCTTCATTAGCTTGTAATATCTAAAAAAATTAATTAGATTTAAATGTTCATCAGGCTATTGGTTGATAAAATATCAGGTCTGGTAAATGATTAGGTTTAACTTGTAAGGGTGGTACTTTCTGATACTTACCATTTTTTGATTGCTAAATTAAATCCCTAATAATAATTGTTTTAGTATCCTTGCCAATTTATTTTGGCAAGGATTTTTTATGATACGATATCTAAGGATCAGAACCTCACAGGATATAAATTCATGCCCAGCGCATTTTCAATGTCCTTTTGGATCACCATATTAATTATCTACCCCCTGAGTGGTTATGGTCAGCATCCTTTATGTCCAACTGCTGTTCGTACAGAATGTAGGTTTAGGCACCAGGACTGAAACTGTATTCCAATTTCATCTTTCTTTGGAAAAACCTGATTCGAATAACCTTAGGATGGAAACCTATTTTTTTGGATTAGAAGAAAGATAACAGTACTGTACCATCATGGGCATTGATCGAAAGGGTGCAATGAGTCACAGGAATCTGCCATAATAAAAACTATTATGGTTTTAGGTACACCAGTCCCAGATGGTGTACCTAAAACCCTTTGGACCAGGTTGGTACTGTATTTTTTCCTCACTTTTCTTCCGATAACTTAGGCCAGGATTGGGGACGATGCGAATATGGATCATCTAGCAATACATTGGATCCACCTTTTCCTTTTCACCACCGGCATTTTATATCTTTACTTTTTCCAATTGGGGTGGTTTGTTATCCTTTACGGAGGCCTTTAACGGATAATCCCAGATCTATGGAAAGAAAGGAATTCGGTTTGGAGGATACAACGACCATAGAAGGATAATTTTTAGAACTAATGACCCGTCCTGAATTTATTACGGACCATTATTCAATCCAATAAAATTTATGCTTCCATTTGGATGGCGCCAAGATCAAAGGGCGCTGACCTTCGATGCCATCCGATCCAGAACCTCCAATACCTGCTCCCTATCCGATCGTTCAACCTGATAGGACTTTACCCGTAGGGAATCAGCGGACAGGTGTTTTCGGTTCTTTGTAGAGAGATACGGCACGATCATCCTATAGACCTGGCTGAGGGACCTTGCCTCTACCAGGCGGATCTCATCCATTGCCCTTAGAAGGATCGAGAGTTGGTCGGCCGATAGGTTGCACATCAACTTATTTGCTGGATTTACCTCTGTCCTCACTGGTCTTGGCTTATTCCCTTCCACCAGGACCCCCGCATTTTCCAAATAGAAGATCTCTGCCTCGAACCAGTTCTCTAGATATTCCCGGACCCCCTGATAGGCGGGATTGAGGACGGTATCTTGTCGGAAGTGCATCTGCAGCATTTTTTTTCGGCAATCCAAGAGTACCACGAACTTGGCATCCCATGTGGGCTGCTCGGAGACCTTTTGCTGGATACAACGAACTAGATCGTCCATAAATGCCTTGGAGTTATAGTTCATGTAGAATAGGAATCTTCCACTTGGCGAAAATGGGTGGGCCAGATCCTCCGACCAGTCCCAGCCGCCAACCGAGCTGAGCACCTTTAAAAAATACTGCCCTGCATCCTTACCTGGAAAGAACCTCAGATCATTACCAATTATGTACTCCTTGATCCTTTCCCCCATGAGCCCCATGTGGAGGTCCCCTGTCCAGAAAGGTTTGGTTTTTTCAAAGAGATCCGCAATATGCTCCCTATCATCCGCAAGGTCCGGATACATGGACGATCCGGGGATCGGACATTCCAGCTTTTCCAGAATGGAGTTCATCATTTCAGAAACATGGCCCACCACAGCCTGTAAGACCAAATCCGATTCACTTTGGGGGGACTTCATTTCCAAAAGAACCCACCCTCCGCTGAGTATCTGCTGCAATTGGACATACATGTCCATCAGCTTCTTCTTCTGTTCCATTGATTCCACTGGTCCCAGCAGCTCTTCCCCGAGCGATTTTTGGAACTCTCCGCAATTTTCCTGCATTTGTTTGAACAGTCCGGTCCTATCTGGTAGATCTGACGGAGGAAATTTTTCTGCTCTCCATACGATGATCAGTTCAAGTAGATTCTTGAAAAAATAAATCTTTTTATAAGTCGGGTTTTCCATCTTAGTGATAAAATAGACCGAACCTATGATTTATCCTTCTGAGAAGGCGGCAAAGTTTTACTGACCCTAATTCTAAATTTTATTCGTATCAAGAAATGTCTTGAACTCCGAAGATAATCTGATCTTTCCCAGATCCAAAGGTTCTTCGGTATGGTTCAGGTAGACCTTATGGTCTCGATAGGAATGGAAAAAATTAACATTGAAAGCATATTTCCTGGAACACCGAAGGAAAAGTCCCTGTGATGTCCCCCCTATGATATCCTTCATGGATCTATAGGACATATGGATACTGTGCCTGTTTATGGTGGTGATCTCCACCATTCCATCCACCGCGGTAAGATAGACGATGTCCCGGTGGAACACCCTTACCCGTTGGCCCTTTCCGGGGCCACTCAGGTGGAAGTAGTCATAGTTGTCCTCGATTTCATTCCACTGATTGTCCATTCGGTGGTTCGTGAAATTAAGGGCATCAAGGGCACGCTGAAGTGCGACCTTAAGGCGAAAGGGTTCAACAGGCTTGAAAAGGACATCGACCACACGCTTGTCGTACCCCAGTTCCTCGAACCTCTGGTGGGCGGTGCACAGAATCGTAAGGACCTCCCTTTTCGGGGAGGCATCCATGAACTCGAATCCGTTAATGCCTTCCATTTCGACGTCCAGAATGATAAGGTCAACCGGGTTCACCCGCAGGAACCGCAGTGCATGCATAGGGTTGGTGAAGCTACCTGCTAATTCCACGAATTCTATCTTTTTGAATTCCGACCTCATTTTTTCCAGAAATACTTCCTGATCATCGACCAGGATGGTATAGAGTTTTCTCATCATAATGCCTAGATTAACCTTACTAAGATGTCGACCAGGAAAATATCCTGGTCCCTTTCGATCGTCAACTGACAGCGGTCCTTGAACAGTGTATCCAAACGGTTCCTCATATGAACAAGGCCAAGCCCATGGCTGATCAGGCCATGACCTGAAGGAATGCATTTGTTCCTTGCCAGAATCCTGTAGGAATCCCTCTGCACATCCACCTCGATAACTGCCGGGTGCAGGGGATCATAAGCCGATCCATGCTTGAATATGTTCATCACCAGACCAAGAAGGGTAGTTGGTGGTATGACCACTCCCTTGGTGTTCCCCGAGACTTTCCATTCCATCTGTGGCTTTCTGGAGGAGATCAGCATCTGGAGCGACAGGTATTTCCTTGCCATTTCTATCTCTTTGCTCAACAGGATTTCCCGTCCCCCGTCCACACTTCCAGATCCCATGAAATATTCCACCAGCTGGTACATCTGGGTGAGCTGGGATCCGATCTGCGAATTTGCCGTCCCCAACTGGCTTTCCCACATCTGGAATACGTTAAGCAGAAAATGTGATGGGATCTGTTCGGCCTGAGCATGGTATTCATAGTCCTTACGGAGGTTCTCTTCCCTGAACCTCATCTCCATCTGCTCGATTTTCTCTGCAATTTCGTTCATTCTTTTGGAATTCAGGAAATCAAGGATTGCCAGAAAAGTGAAATGTCCCAACATGATAAGGCAGGTCTGGATAAACTCCCGGAGATCGAAATCCTTTCCCTGAACGACATATTTACCGTATACGATCCCTTTCTGTTGCCAGCCATAGGTCATCAGATAGACCAAAAGCCCGCATATCACCAGGAACCCTCCAAGAAGGCAGATCCCTGCCAAGATTTTGCCTGTTCCTATCCACCCCTTTAGAATGGTCCTCACGCCGTAGAATACGAACGCAAAGAAAGGGAGTGACACCAGAACGGTCCAGAAGGAAAGGTCCTGGTTGCCCAACTTGTTGATGGCATAGAACAACAGGGCGTAGACCATCCAACTGATCACGTGCAATTTGATCAAATAATTCCTCTGGTTCCTCATGGCTCGGGTCCTTTGTTGGATGTGGGCATATCTTGCTGCCCTTAAAATACGAAATCCGTCGCTTCAGTCCAAAAGTAATTTACAAAGTCCAATATGGGTCTGGGAATCGACCTGATGAACCCTATAACTGAACCTGTCCAGTATATTTGGGAAGTAGAGGGGCATGACCCTGTGTTCAGGACTCCAGATGTTTTTATCGGACAGTATAGGCCTTGATTGATGGAGGTAGAAAAGGGATTCCCAGTTCACTGGTGAATCCTTCAGATATTCAGAAAAACGGGCATATATCCTCCGTATACTTGTATCGACGAAATCCGACCTGTCCCTGAATTCTTTTGGGTCAAACCGTTCGATGACCTGCAAATAGGGTTCAGCGTCCAAGCTGGCTGAGGTTTCCAGCACGAATCGGGTCCTTATAGAAAGCAGGTGTGCCAGTTCCATGAATCCGCTCCTTATACCGATTGATCCCATCAGGAGCTGCTGGTCCCTTAGTCCATCGGGAACAATTGAACCTTTCGAACCCGAATTCCCGTCAGCGTATACAAAAATATCTACTCCCCGCTCAAGGTGCCCTCTAATTCGCAGGCCCAGGAATGGGTTCTCGGCCCTTTCAAGAAAAAGCCTCGGTCCACCATTATCAGTCTGCATCCATCCAGAATAGAATCGCGAATACTTTTCATATACTTCCTCCGAGATTACCACCGCCACCGATCTGCCAGAGGTAATCAGGAGCAGAGGGAGCATCCTGTACTTGCCATAATGGAAGGTGACAAACAGTTCAGGATCCTGCCCTGCCCCCCTAGGGCCGAGTTCGATTTCCTGTTCTTTCTGGAAATGGTGGGTTGATTGAATCTGCGAGAACACAATTGCCCTTTCGAACAATGAAAATGCATCCTTAAAATTTTTTGGCCCGAATATATGGCACACATTGGCAGAAAAGTAGGCGAATTCCCGCCAGCTTTTCTCCTCCAGGGGAAAAGAGAAGGTCTTATTGGTTAATAACTTATGGTCAATCAAAGCTTCAGGGCAAGCCATGGATCCGTAAATGGTTTTCCAGGTAAGGTGCGCAAATGTAGATGCGCACCTTTGGGTCAGTTAAAACGGAAACACAATGTTGCATTTCCTCTCAGATGAGTCCCCTGAAAATAGATCCTTCATTCCCTCGACTGAAACTGGAGTTTCTGAAAGGACTTCTATTAGGGAGACCAATGCTGATAAATCCATAGTATGTCCGGTTTTTGTTTAACAATGTATCCGATCTCGCATCGGATTTACGGCTTCCGGCCAAGAAGGCTTTGAATCGATCTACCCAAATTTGTCCCTTACAGGCGATATGTGCAAACCATCTCTGCCCAATCTTCATATAAAATATATATAATGCCGGTTGAGGGATTTAACAAATGCAAACTGCTTTTTATCCATGGAATATGTACGTTCGGAGGAAACATAGATGGTAGGTGGACAAAAAAAATCACTTTTGTAACCGTATGTCCGGGCGGGGAACAGGCACATGAGCCAGCAGTTTCCCCAGCAGTTAGCCCCAATTTGAAATGAACCGAAATTTGAAGGCCCCAAAAGTTTTCCTAGATCTGATGGAATTCTGGGCAAAACATTGCCACTTGGAAGACTACCATCTCCAATGGGCCATGGAATCCTTTGAAATCCTGAACCTGAAACGGGGAGAATACCTCTTCCATGAAGGTTCGAACCTTAAAATAACCGGACTGGTCATGAACGGACTTCTGGCCCGGGAAAAGGAAGGAAGCTGGAAGGGCCGCAGGAGGCTAGTTCTGATCGCTGGACAGTACCAGTCCATCTCCACTACCATACATCCCTACAGTACCACATGCATCATGGGGGATATTGTCGCCCTTAGGAAATCTTTGATACTTGTCATTGGCAATAAAAAAATACGTCAGGGATTAGAACAGGACCCCAATACGGCATGCCTGGTCAACATTCTCTCAAACAACAACTCCAGGGCGTTGGCCAAGATGTTGACCGTCAAAGAATCCACCTCCCCATCGGAAAGGTACCTGTTGTTCGACCGCCTTTTTCCGGAACTTCGGAAACTTACCACACAAAGGGAGCAGGCCGATCTTCTGGGAATATCAAGGGATACCGTGCAGAAAATGCAGCGGTTTCTACTATTCAATGGGCAAAACAGATAATTCGGCATGCCCAGACCTTCCATCCCCGTTCCAAATCGGTCGGTAAATTTGTCAAAAACAGTTGATACTCATGGAAAGAAAGATCCACAACAGAAAATCGGCGGTCTTCCAATCCCCGCAAGGGGATATCGGAAAGTCATCGGGACACCAACTGCAAGGCGGTTTGGATGTGCCAGGGCAGAATGATCCAGTATGCAGCAATGCAGATATCGGATCGCCCCACCCAGTAAAGGGAAATCTTGGAAGAGGATACTCCGTAAGTGATCGGTTGATCTTCAATATTGCCAGATCCGTCTATGGCCTAATCTATCTTTATTCGGGCATGGATAAACTGCTTGGTCTGGAAGAATTCAGGACCCAGTTGAAGGGCGTTCCAATTGTGAGGGGCATCGCCCCGGTGATAGCTCCGGCACTACCGATCCTTGAATTATGCCTTTCTTCCATTCTGCTGTTCGCTTTTGGCAGATATGAAAGGATCGGGTTATGGTGTTCAGTAGTGCTGATGGGGACCTTCACCATATATATCACCATCATGATGGTGACCGGGATGCACCATTCACAGTGCAGCTGCTCTGGCCTTATTGGATCCTTGAACTGGACTGAACACCTGATATTCAATCTGGTATTGGTCGGATTGGGAATTTCTGCCCTAGCCATGGAAAGTAAAAGAAAAGTTAAACTTTAAACAATCATATCATGAACAGAAAACTATCAAGAGGTTCCCAAAGGATACTCGGAGGAACCTTGCTCGCAGCGGCTGCAATTACCGCTAGTGCGTACTCAAATTCTCCCACAATGGATTATGGCTACGACTATTCAACCAACCAGTGGATACCAGTAGATGGTCTCCACACCTGTAAACCGGATCCTAGCAAGGTATGCAAGTTCCGGTTTGAAGCCCCGCCCACGGAAACAGAGACACCGGAGCAGAACTCAGGAACACCCCTATCCGACAGGGGAAGTTATGAGCTTCCGTAATACCAGGAGCTAAGCATAACGGAGGTGGCCGTCCATTGATGGCCACCTTATTTGGTCCCCCCGGCTTTCAAAGGATAGTTCAAGCTTTAACTTACTCCTTACCCATCTTGAAATTCTAACTTTCCGTCAGGAGACTTGTAGGCTACGTTCCTAAGGTAAGAACTCCCTGCATCCAAACACCTCCCTAACTGTGTTGGCGATCAGGATTCCGGGAATCTTGATGAAACGGATTGGATTGCACAGAGCATATGAGGTTATCCCATTGCGTGGTTATCATGTAAAACCCAAATAGCAAATTCTTGGACGTATGCAGGAGCTTCACCTAGGTTTCCTAAAAGGAGGAACTATATTTGTTTAAGCCTGGGAATTGGATTTTTTGTACAAGTTGGGGACTATCCAAAGTTCTTTACATAAAAAAGAGGTTGATGGATAGTCCGATTAACCGACTAAAGATGGGTAGGAACCTGGCTGGATATATCTTCTTGACAAGGAAAGTTTTGAAGTTTAGGGAGACACTGTCGACAAATACCAGAAAGCTTCCCGAAACCCATAGAGCAGTTTCATCCTGTGCTCTACCTGGGTGGTAATCCCAATCCCCTCTGTAGAGGTTTTTTGTATCGGTTCAATATAGGTCTCCAGGTCATAATCCATAGTTTCCCCGGGACCGCGGTCCAACGGGCGTCTTGTCCCATCGATTTCCAGCCAACCATACCCTACCGTTGTAGCACCCGATCATGTCCCCTGAACGCTCCGGTTGGGGCCGGCAATTATTTCCCGGAATCGGGAGAATAAGGGCCTATACCCCTTGACCGAAGGTATGGACAGTTAATTCGTACCAGTGGTTAAAAGCTATCCTAAACAAGCTGGTGGTTGACCATTGCACCTGCCAAATTACCGGTAGAAACGGCATTTGCCACAGATCGGAACATTGAGGTACAGTCCCCCGCAGCAAAAATTCCGCCAACGGTGGTCTGATGGAACTGATCGACTTTCAGATGTCCCGCCTGGGTCAGTTCGCAGCCAAGGGATACCGGAATATCACAATGCTGTTCAAAGGGAATGGCCGCATAGGCCGCATCATAATTTTCCTGCGTGCCATCATCAAATAGTACTGCTTTTATCTGACCGTTGTGGTGCATAACCTCGACCACATCCCGTTCGATGACCCGGATCCTGTTTCTTTCCAACGATTTCCATTGTTCTTCCGAAAAATCTGCTTTCCCTCTCGTTATAACCGTAAGATCCTTGGTCAGGTTGTCAACAAGACCACCTACATGTAAGGCCCTTTCTCCATTGGCCAGAATAGCGGTCTTCTGCCCCTTAACCTCGTAACCGTGGCAGTACGGACAGTGGATTAACGATTTCCCCCAAGACTCTTCAAAACCTTTAATGGCCGGAAAGATATCCCTTACACCCGTTGCGAAGATGAGTTTTTTTGCCTGAAATGTTTTACCGGACCGGGTATTGATCTGATATCCGGTATTGATTTTTTGTCCGCTCAGAGCAATATCCTGGTGATAGGACACTGTCCTGTACTCCAGGACCTGGCTTTTAGCTTTCGCTGCGATATCCCCGGGTACGGCACCGTCGTGCGTAATGAAATTGTGTGAATGTGGTGTATACCGATTACAGGGAAGACCACTGTCAACGATCAGCACCTCACGGAGCGAGCGGCCCAAGGACATCGCGGCAGACAGTCCGGCATAGCTGCCACCGATAATAATAACATCAAAATTCGTTTTTTCCTTCATAGCATACTTTTTTGAATAATCTTCAGGGGAGCTTCCAAATGGCATCTCCAAACCCAGCTTTAATGATCCGGTCCCGTCTTTTTATAGCGACGAAAGTGATTAGAGGTTCTTTGGGAATTCATCCTTCCACGAGGTAAATCTCCAGTCATCGGCTTCATCTTCTGTGAGAAGACAGCCTTCAAGTTCTGATAGGCACTTTTCTTTATCAAGGTTCTGGCCGATGAACACCAGTTCGTTTTTGCGATCCTCCCACTCCGGGTGCCAACGTTTCAAAAGGTCATTACGTATATCGGCATATCCTGGATACCGATAGCGCATTCCTTCGGGCATACTGCTCCACCACGAACCCGCATTTTCAAGACGCAGGCTTCCTCCGGCCTGACTGAAGCTGATCGCTGCATCTGGACGTGAGGCCAGCCAGAACAGTCCCTTTGCCCGGATCATGTTGTGCGGGTAACCTACATTAAGATAGTTGTGCCAACGTTGGGGATGGAATGGTCTCTGCGAATGGAATACAAAAGAAGAAATCCCATATTCTTCTGTTTCGGGAGTATGTTCAGTTTCCAGCTCTTTGATCCAGCCGGCGGATGATGAGGCTACATCGAAATCGAATGATCCCGTACCTATGATATCATTCGGATCAATTTTGCCAAATTGGGCACGGACAGTTCTTGCACCCGGGTTTAGTTTATGGATCGCGGCTTCAAGGATACCCAATGTTTCTTCGGACACCAGATCGGATTTGTTGAGGATGATCACATTGGCAAACTCGATCTGATCGGTCAATAGGTTGACAATGGTTCTATTATCCAGATCGTCATCCGTCAGATACCTGTCGCTCAGTGTCTCAGCACTGCCAAAGTCATTGAAAAAGTTATAGCAGTCCACCACGGTCACCATCGTATCGATATAGCTAAAGGATGAAAGATCAATTCCATTGTTCTGGTCCACATAGCTAAACGTCTGTGCAACCGGGATCGGTTCGGAGATACCGGTACTCTCTATCAGCAGGTAGTCAAATCTGTCCTCTTTGGCCAAACGCTCCACCTCTACCATCAGATCTTCACGGAGTGTACAGCAGATACAGCCGTTGCTCATCTCGACAAGTTTTTCTTCCGTACGCGATAACGCCTCTTCCCGCTCCACCGTCCGCGCATCGATATTGACCTCACTCATATCGTTGACGATTACAGCGACCCGCAGATTTTCCTTATTATGCAGAACATGGTTCAATAGTGTGGTCTTCCCAGCCCCCAAAAAGCCGCTCAACACGGTTACAGGTAGTTTCTTATTCATGGTATAATATTTAATTAGATTTCCGGCTTTCGTTTCTCTGAAATGGCCCGGGATAGCCATTCCCGAATGTTGCAAAGGTGACCCCCACCATAAAGTTTCACAAAACGCTGTGTCTCCGGGAGATTTTCATCCAAATAAATGGACAGGCGTTCCTCTGCAAATTCCAGTGTCAGCGGGATACCACATCTCTGCTCGATGCAGAACCTCCACTCTTCAAAACTTTTGGGTATAGCACTCATATATATGTCTTTGTCCAAAAGTAATCATAAATTTTATTAAATGCAACATTGTTGCGATATTGATTTTTTTATATATTTGAAAACTACCAATCATCAGGATATGACAGGATTATCACTTAGAAGTATTTTATTGGTCTGTTTGATTACGGTGGTCCCAACGGCTTCCGCCCAGCAGAATATAAACGAAGCCAAGCATCTTACCGACCATGTACCTATGATGAACAGCGTTTGGGAAACGTTCGATCTGCTGATGTACAGGGTGACTACCGAAAAAGTCAAAAAAGTCTATGCACCTCATTTTCCTCCGAGGCTAGAGGCCATGTATGGCAAAAAGGTAGCATTACAAGGATATGTCGTCCCGATTAAACCCGGCTTCAGGCACAATATGTTCCTGCTGTCCGTTCTCCCTATCGATCAATGTATGTTCTGTGGACAGGACGGGATACCCGCCATGGTAGAAGTGACACTATCCGGAGGGAAAAAGGTAAGGGCTTCCGACAGGCCCATACTGATAAGGGGAAAAACGGTCCTTAACGGAATGGACAGAAAACGAGTGGAAATCTGGATAGAAAAGGCCTCAATCGTCACTAATTAACCCAATTCCCTCCCAATCGGTAAATGCGCTCCCGAAAACGTGTATTGAAACGACGGACCACCTATCCCTTTTTGTAGACCTGGATATTTTGAAGGTTAAAGGTCGAAATCCGTTCCAAGTTGGGCGATCGATCCAGGTATGTCTCCACCTCTATCAATTGGTATCCTATCCGGATCCCTATGCTTACCATTCATCAGGACCATTCGGGCATTCTAGGGTGCTGATGCAGAACTCACCAAAGTAAACAGTCCCTAACAGACAGCCACAAGTTCATCGTAGATCGTTTGGGACTACCTTAAAAATCTGTCCATTGTCAGGCATACCCAGTCAAGAAATGGTCTTGAATGCGGTTTTCCAATTGAAAAGAAGAACCTCATCAATACTTGAGGAATGGCATTTCATGCGACCTGACCAACCCACTAGGATGTCGGCCCGAATACTTCTGTTATTTCCATGTCCATCCTTTTTTTGGTCAGCCTTCGATTATCTTTTGCTTCCTAAAAGGTCCATAATTCTCATCGATCTTCATGGTTGACCAATGTGGTTCAAGCCCCACTTTCAAATTATTATGTGGAGATTGGAATTGTTGCTGATAGAAATGACCTGTACCAGCTTCAGGAGGGGTGGTGCAATCGGTTTGCCCAAATTGAATGTTTTTGTAAGATATCAAACTTCTTTTCCTGGGTCCTTAAACCGATAGATGGTGGGGCGGTGATAAATGTCAAGGAATATATGGACAAGATTGGGATAATATCCCACATGTGATGGAACCGAGCCGAAAGAGCACTTCGACCTGGCCGAAAATTTTACCAATGGATATTTATATACAATACGGTAAATACAGCCAAACTACAGCTGGACTGATTCTAGAAATGGTTCCATTTTATTAATTAAGGGATTTTGCGGGTTCCAGATATGGTGCCTTTCACTGTCCCCAGCGTGCACTGCACGAACAGGAGCCAGGAAAATTGACCAAAGACCTTTGATTTCAAAGCCCGTTCCCGCCCCTTATGTATGCTATCTGTCAGCCTTGGATGGGATCTCCGTTAAATATCCTGAATTAAACCAGGGAGTCCACGTTCCAACTGGTCCAAATGAACAATCCCCGCCAAAATATAAGCGGGGACCGATCAATTAATATACTAGTGATTTTATGAAACTTACCAAAAAAAGATAGTACCCGAAGGTACTATCCTAATCAAATTTTACCTTTGCATTTTCCTTAACTTGAGCTTATGCGCATCAAGGGTGTTCTGACAAACACCCAAATATATAAAAGATTTCGGTCAAATCAACCCTAATCTCCGCACTTGATGAATAAGAGCTGGTGATGGTAGGATTTCCACAGGGTTTTAAGGATCGAATTTAGCTTAGGGATTCCCGATCGATAGACACACGGCCTGGCCCAGATCCGGAGGCCCATATTTAGAACAAATCCCACCCTCATTGAAGAGGGTGGGATGGATAGTAAACTTTGTTCAAGTTACCATAATAAACGTAGACAAATATACCGATAAAAATCTGAAACGCAGTGTCATGAAAAAAAAATCCCATGAATTGGTTGGAGCCAGCGCCCTCTAACCAGCATTCCCAGAGTTCTATGATCAGTAGATGACTTACGTTCCGTGATATTTTTTGATATTTTTGACCATATCTATTATCATGGAAACCCGGGGGCACATACAGAGATCAGTAAGGAAATATGGGGGTCCCCAATATTATGAGAGACGATGGAAAAATATCCCGAACAGACCGAACTTGACCAGCTACAGTTACTGGCCAGATCAAAAAGGAAATACAGTGATGGTGAAGAACTTATTATTTCATCTCTGGAAAAATGGCCAGAACTACTGAAAAAGGAACTGGATCGGTATATGAACGCCAGTTGGTTCCTGATGAACAACAAAAAGATCCCGTGAGCCATCTTTGGGTCCCTGCTGTACATTCAGGAAAGATGAAATATAGTACTGAATTTCCCGAGTGCCGAAAAGCAGAAAGAAGGTTGGATGGTGGGCCATCTTCCGACACAGATCCAAAAAAGGCATGGAAAAAAATAAACTGAACCACACAGGACAGTATTCAGATAAATTGGAGCATCTGTGATTTTTTCGCAACTATTTTTTAATTTTGGAGAAAGGAACTAGAATTGAAGAGAATTTACAACCCTGCCCAGCTTTTTGCCGGTAGTTTTATTTTTCTGATCCTATTGGGCGCGATGATCCTACATCTCCCAGTGTCCAATACCCAGCAGCTGTCCTGGATAGACGCACTCTTCACTGCAACGAGTGCAGTATGTGTGACTGGTCTTATTGTCGTGGATACTGCATCGGCCTTCACACCATTTGGCAAGATTTCAATAATGATCCTGATCCAGCTGAGTGGGCTAGGCATATTGACATTTGCTTCATATTTCGCCTATTTCTTCAAAGGGGGTTCTTCCTATCAGAACCAATTGGCAAGTAGGGACATTGCAAATTCGGATAAGTTGGGCGAAGTATTCCTTCTTTTGAAGCGGATCATACTCATCACCTTTGCCATTGAGGCGGTTGGGGCAGCCCTACTTTTTTTCAGCACCCCTCCTGTCGGGAATGGATTTGTCCAGCATATGTTCTTCTGTACATTCCATTCAATTTCGTCTTTCTGCAATGCTGGTTTCTCTACGCTCGAATCTGGGCTTGCAGATGAAACCCTGGTATACAATTACCCCTTCCAGCTTATCATCATCATTCTGTTCGTTCTGGGAGGATTGGGCTTTCCAATCGTGATCAACCTTTTACGGTACATCAAGCACCTAAGCAATCTACTGATTTACAGATATTCAAAGGACCAATATCCCTCCAAACCCTGGGTAATAAACATCAATAGCAAGATCAACCTGATCACGACATTCAGCATAACCCTAACTGCTACCATCATTCTATGGTTATTGTAGGGCAAGTCAGCCTTCAGTGGGCATGGCACTATTGGACGGTGGATAACTGCCCTGTTTACGGCCAGCACCCCCCGCACTGCGGGGTACAACAGCATAGATTTCGCCAACCTTCAGGTACACAGCATCCTCTTGGTAATCTTTTTGATGTGGGTAGGGGCTTCGCCGAACTCAACGGGTGGGGGCATCAAGACCAGTACATTTGCTGTGGCCGTACTGAACATCCTGAGCCTGGTGCGAGGAAAGGAAAGGCTGGAGATCTTCAGGAGGGAGATCGCGGAAATCACCATCAAAAGGGCATTCGCTACCATGACCCTGTCTCTATTTGTCATAGGGATTTGCATCCTGCTAATCAGTGTTTTTGAAAACGACTTCACCCTGATTCAGATCGCCTTTGAGTGTTTCTCGGCATATAGCACTGTAGGTCTTACACTCGGGATCACCTTTAAGCTGTCCATGGCAAGCAAGGCCGTGCTGATCGTTTTGATGTTCATAGGGAGGGTAACGATGCTTTCCATTATGATCGCGGTTTTCAGGAAGGTAAAATTTACCGGATACCGGTATGCAAAGGAAGAACTAACCATTAACTAGACTTATGAAATTCATTATTATTGGCCTTGGAAATTTTGGCGCATCCCTAGCTATAAAACTTACGGCACAGGGTAACGAAGTGATAGGTGTGGATATCAAGCTGGAACGCGTTTCAGCTCTAAAGGAACACATCACCCATACCATTGCCTTAGATGCATCCGATCCGGTTGCTTTCAACTCCCTTCCTTTGAAAAACACGAACGTGGTCATTGTTGCCATTGGCGAGGACGAGGGAGCAAATATAATGGTAACTGCACTGTGCAAGGAAGCGTGCGTCAAAAGGATCATAAGCCGCGCGGTAAACAGTCTACATGAGAAGGTCCTGAATGCCATCGGGATCTCTGAAATTGTCCATCCCGAAGAGGAAACTGCTGAAAGATGGTCAAAAAAACTCTGTCTTAGTGGTTTGGTGGACTCGTTTGAACTAAATGCCAACTACAGTATCGTTGAGGCCATCATCCCACAGAAGTACGTGGGTCGATCGATCCAGGAGATTGGATTTAGAGAGCATTATGAGATCCTGGTATTGACCATCCTCAAAAAAACGGAACGTGATACACTTATCGGCAGGAGCAGGATAGTAACCACAGTTCTTCATGGCATCCCTAAGCCTGATACCATATTACAGGAAGGAGAGATCATTGTGATATACGGCAATAACAGGAGCATAAAAGAATTCCTTAAAATATAGGGCCGTACCGGGCTGCCCGTGCGCAACAGATGACAGATCTGTTCCATTCTAACCAAGCTCTATCGGAGGGAACCTTTTGCTATCGGTCAAAGACACCGGATCAGCACAGTAAGGAGGTTGGCAATGTACCCGTTCAGATCGACCAACAGGACATAATCAGTGAAAGTTTACATTCTGGTACACAATAGGGCCATCAGATCAGTCTGCATGATCAGTCCCTTCCATGTCTGTTAACGACACGAAGGATATCCAGAACAATGAAAACGATCAGGATGACAACTATGGTCCATTGAATTTGTTCGCTGTCCAAATATAAAACCTTTCTCCTTAAATTTTATTGGCATGAATATAAAGATAAAATTTTAATAACTCAATTTATTATATGTTTCCTCCGTTGGTCAGAAACTGAACCTAATACCTAATATGCTCGATATGGCAAAAATGGATTAGGCGGCTCACTGTAGCCGGGAAAGCAAAGTAATTTCCATTTATTGTCAAATGCACTGTCGATTGGGAAAATTAGAACAAATTGGCAACCGATCATATGTTCATAAAGATGGTCGATACAAGGTTCTATCTGGTTTCTAGGATTACTGCCATTTCCAGCCCCGGGTCCCTGGGATCTGGAGCATTGAGCTAAAAGGATGGCCCACTCTTATCCCATTGGTTGTACACCGGCGAAGCAATACCTGGCCATTTGGGAAATGGAACAGTGGTAGCACCTATTTTAGCTGGGGTTAATGCCAGTGGTCGGAATAGGCTCGATGTAGTTTGCGATTTATAGGCAAATTCCCCACTTTGTTTCCTATTTGGGGTTGGCGAACTCCTCAGCCCTATTATTTTGGAAAGGAATGCGCCGGGCAATCTAGATGATAATAAGGGGGCCAGCAATCAGAGCGGCTCCTTACCTCCGCATCCTTTGAATGTATCCATGGGAAGTGCCATCAGCCCCCCTAATATAAACTGCCCCCATTGCATGGGAAATAGGAAGTAAGGGGGGGCGCCTAGGACCAATGGGTTGGTCAACCTCCCCTTACTTTAGGCCCAGATCATCGGGGATATACCTCAAGGCCGTAACGCTCAACCTCCTCCATTGGAATAGGGAAAATATATCTGGGATCCTCGGGGGAAAGTACAAACTCGCCCATTTTAGGAAAGGAACGTTTCAACCATTCCTCCCGACCTGCTTCCCTGTTCAGCCTTTTCAGATCTGACCAGCGGAGCCCTCTTGCCAGGAGCTGTTTCCTGCGTTCCATGAGTACCATATCAAGGGTGCCCCGATCATCGGTATAAACCCTTGGGGAAAAGGAGGCCGGATCGAACCTTGTCTCCAGTAGGTCGTTGAGGACCTTGACCGCCATTGGCCCTTCGTTCTCCCTTGCCAGGCATTCGGCCTTGATGAGCAGGAGTTCGTCCAATGCGAGGCCAGTGAACAGTGCGTACACGGAAGCTCCGCCATAGGAGCCCCGGAAAATAACGTTTTGCTGGTCGTCAAATCGATAAAAGAACAGGTTTTTTCGAAGGTCACCTTGCTCAAAGGAAGCATAGATTTGCGGGTCCACCCGACATCCGTTGCCAAAAACGGGACAACCGTAGGGAATCGCACTTGAGAAAAAGGCTACTTCAGGGTTCCCCGAGGGAAAGAGTCCAGGGAACGGGCGCCTGCTATCGTTTTCCAGTCCGAACTGATTGTAATCCATTAGGGAAAGTTTCGGGATGGCAAGGTCAGCGTGTGCCAGGGCTTGGCCATAATCCCCAATATCCAGGAATATCCGCGCAAAAAACGCATCACAGGCAAGTTTGGATGGACTGGAAAGTCCGCTCGGGACTGCCGGAAGCAGCCGTTCTGCCTCCCTGAGGTCCGAAAGGATAAAATCATAGGTCTCCTTTAGGGAATAGACCCTGAGATCCTCATGGATATTCCCGGTCCTCTTAAGTGGAATGCCCAGTGAACCGTCGTTCTGTCCAGGTCTGTAATTCTCCGCAAACAGCTGGGCCAGCCACCAGTTGGCATGGGCCCTATGGAACAGCGCCCTGCCCCGTAGGCCATCGGCACGGTCCTTTTGTGGTCCCTCCAACGCCCCCATCCCATCGATCAGTTCAATCACGGTATTGGCGTAATATACCTGGGAGAACATATAGGTCCAATCCAGATTGAACCTTTCCCCCTGGTAGAAATCACGCGACCATAGGAAACTGCTCCTTTCCGTAATACTGAGGGAGTTCAGGTTCGGTTCTTCCATAGTGTATTCGTCGGCAGAGATGATCTGCAGGCCTGGGGTCGTCCCAAAGTTCTGGTTGGTATGGTTGAGCAGAAGCTCTGCATCCTCGAGTGTCCGGGGTACGGCCAGGGAAATATCCTTCCTTTTCTCCAAAAAATCCTTTCCGCATCCCAGAATGGCCATTGTTATACCGATCATGGCCATCGTCATAAATCTATTTTTCATCTTCATCATAATAAATAATCCTAAAAATCGATCCTCATACCAAATGTCCAGTACCTCAGGGCCTTCTGGTTGGGATGATCCGGGTCCAGCTTCTTCCCGCTGCTCTTCCACAGCATCCCAACATTTTCAATATGTCCGAACAGTGCCACTGTACCAGGGATTTCCCTTGTTTGGAAACGGTACTGTGCCCGAATGTCCTGGATCCGTATATGGTCACCGGGCTCCACCAGAATGGCCGAGTTCGTATAGAACAGGACCTCGTTATTATCCCTTACCGTCGGCATGGAGGGGACCTGTGTGTAAAGTTCATCGCCTGGGACCTTCCAACGCTCTGAAAAATCCCCATGCGCCCTGGTCGCCGTGAACAGATGGTTATAATTGACGGACTCCCTACGGTACCAATATCCTAACCGGTAGGAAAGTCCGATTGCAAGGCTTATGTTGGAATAGATGAATTCCTGTCGCAGGGATCCGAACATCCTTGGCCTGGAGGTCCCAACAAAGAGCAGGTCCTCCAACTTTGAGGACTGGATAATCTTTCTATGATCACCCGAAACCTCCCCATTGATCAGGCCCAGCGGTCTACCATTCTCGGAATCAAGACCACTCCAATGGTACGCGAAGATACTGTGGATGGGCCTACCGACAACGGGGAAGCTCCCTATATGGCCCGCGGAAAGGACACTTGTCACCGGATGTTCCAGCGTGTAATGGGTGACCTCATCCCTATTGTAGGAGAACATGAAGGAAGTGGTCGAGGAGGCCTTTGCAATGATCGGGAACCTACCCTTCAGGGAGATATCGGTCCCCCAGGTCTTTGTACCCGCGGTATTCCCATAGAAGCTGAAAATTCCGGAAGACGTTGGGAAATCTATGCTGCCCAGCAGGTCCCTTCCAATTTTCCTATATGAATCCAGGGTCACGTCGAATTTCCCCCCTAAAAGTACCATATCTACCCCAATATTGCTTATTGCCACACGTTCCCATCTCAGTTCGGGATTTGCCGGATTCATAATGGTCGAATAGGGCAGCCCAGTGTGGTCGGCTGTCACGGGACTTCTCTGAGCGACCATCAGGGAGGAAAGGGAATTATCCACATTCCCCGTATGTCCATAGCTCAGACGAAGTTTCATACCGGAAAAAAGGTGGCTCAATGGACGGAAGAAATCCTCCCTATCCAGTGACCAAGCTGCAGAAAGGGAGAACAATGGAATGCCCTTCTGATTGCTCCGGACCCCGAAAATATTACTTCGGTCCAATCTGGCACTGGCATTGAACAGATATCTGTCCTTCAGGTAATATCCCAATGTGGAATAATAGGAAAGGAACCTATCCGTCAGGTCCGATCCGGAATCCTGATAGGGAATCCTCCTGGAGAACGGACTGCTGTACTGCTTATAGTTGACAAGATAGTTCACCGGACCACTTACATGGTGCTCGGGATCATATCCGTATAGGCGGTATGAATCGGTCCGTGAATTTGCATCGGACACCTCGCCTCCGACCAGGATGTTAAACCTATGGTCCTCCCAGTCCTTATCAAATTGTAGCTGGGTACGGAGATTATGGGAACTCCCGTTCCCGTACCTGCCATCAAGGATCCCGCCCTGTGGAATTCCATACTGCAGCTGTCCGCCGTTAAGGAAAGTATAGTTGTTCACCATGTCCCGTGCATAATAGCTCTGGGGACCATAGAGGCTCTTCCCGGAGGACCAGCTCCCTAACCAGCGATAGTCTGCCGATAGCTTCAGACCGCTGAGCAGTTCAAGGTCTGCATTCAGGGAGGCCCTGAGCATTCTGTCGTTGGTCCTGAACTGGAGGTGTTCCACATCAGAAAGGGGGACATATTCCCAGTCCAAAAGCCCTTGCTGCAGCGCAGATTCCAAGAATTTTCTACGGTAGCTCCTCGTTACCGCCAAGGGATCGCCCTGGGGTGACCTCAGGACCGCATAGGGATATATGGAGGTCGAACCGAAACGCAGATCGACAGGGATCCTATTTGGCCTATCACCCGCCCTTTGGGTAAAACCTATCCCGGGCGTAATGGTCATCCGATCCTTCCATACCTTGATCTGCTGGTTGAATGTCAGGGTGAGCCGGTCGTTGCAATTTCCCTGCAGGTTCTCCCTGTTCCTATCGTAGCCCAGGGAAACCATGCCCGCATTCCCCCTGCCGGAAAAGGAATGGGAAACTGCATATTGCTGGCGCATTTCAGGCCGGTACACTTCCTTCATCAGGTCCTTACGGACATCATGTGCGCCAAGTTCCATGAGCGAGAGGTCAAGCTGATCGGCGCTGATCAGACCTTCACGGTGAGCGATCATAAGTTCGACCGCGGGGGATAGAGGCGTATTGCTCTGGGAGGATTCCTGGGAACGGTAATATCCATTTTCAAAAAGTCTTTTTTCCATCTCTATGAACTCGGGGCTTGTCATCCTGGCATTGTAGAAAAGATCGACGGGATCCGATATACCCAGGTTCATGGAAGCATTGAATTTATTGGATTGTCCCATTATCCCTATTTTACTCTTTATCACGATGACCCCATTCCCTGCCCGCGCTCCCCAGATTGCTGCAGCGGCAGCATCCTTGAGCACGGTGATACTCTGGACATCCTGGGGGTTTATATCAGAAATATCCCCCTCGTAGGGAAAATTGTCCAGGATCACCAATGGTTCGGAATTGGCGAACAGGGTGGATTTCCCACCTATGGAAATGCTCTGCCGTTGTAGGACGTCCAGCTTGTTGAATATCAATCCCGGGACCGCATCACGGAGCCTGGAAAGGATATTCGGGTCAGGGTTCTTTTCCAGCTCGGCCCTGGAAACAACAGCTACGGATCCCGTAACATCCTTTTTGGAGAGCTCCTGGTACCCGGAACTGACAACAACCTCCTCCAGCTGCTCTATCAATGGTTCCAGTAATATGGTCAGATCTGTTCCATCCCCATCCGAAAAAACATGTTCCTTTGGATGGCGGGCAATATCTGTCACCCTTATCCTATCACCGGTCCGGACCCTCAGGTGGAATGCTCCAACGGAATCGGTCATAGTTTTTTTTCCATTATGCAGTACAACGGCCAGTGGGATGGGAACGTGGCTGGATGCATCCAGTACGACTCCCCGTAGGAGTTGCTGGGAATTGGCGTTCTGGGACATACCCAGAAAAATAAGGAACAGGAATACTATTATATCTTTAGTTTTCATCTTGATCTTTTTTGGGGTTATCACTGATCACAAGGATCTGTAGGGGCCTTTTCTCCTTAATGAACCGGATTCCATATTCCCTCAGGGAATCATTGACCTTATTTATATCCGACATCTGGGTGGATAGTTCGATATCGATAAGATCCGGATACTGGTAATCCGCGATCAAAGGCTCCGTACTGGATTGCATGAAATAGTCCTTCATCATTGAAAAAAAACCGTTAAGGGAGATCCGCTCAAGCGAGATCCCGAACATATCAAATTTTGTGCGGGTGTTAAGGTACCTGGTCCGGTGGCCATCCAGCCTGTTTCTATCCATGATCTTCAGCACCCAACAGTCCATGTCCCTGATCTCTTCATGGGCGGTATATTGGGGAAAGATCCTGGCCAGATCCTGCTTCATGATCTCATAGAACCGGCTCCCTAGGGCAGGACCGACCGAAAGTTCATAATTATAGACGTTCCCTGCCTCTATCCACTCCTTTGCATCGAGGCCCGAGTCCGTATGTATCAGCTTTGATCGATCGGCAACATCAAGAACCACCCGGTTCAGCTGGTAATAGGTGTTCCTTCCAGCACCGTAGGCCACCTGGTAGAACCATGGTATGTATATGTTCAGAAAGCTCAGCCTTCCTCCCTTTTCACTTGGGATGGTCCCTTTGGTGCTACCATATCCCAAGGAGGGATTATACGGTCCGAAGACGGAATGGTATGCTATAAACTCCTTACCTCCACCATTCCCATCAACATAGAGAAGACCATTCTCATCATACCTATGTGTAATTGCATTCTCCTTTTTTTTGAACTTTATTTCTTCCCAGTCATTCTCTAGCATCCTTTGAATATTTTCCCTGTTCATCTGGTCTGCCTCCAACGCTCCTTTATAGATCCCTTTATGTATGATGGCATAATGTGGTATCAGCCTTGTTGGAAAGGTCCTGTGAAGGGTACTGTCTCCCCATACGGTCCAGGATGGGGATAGACCCTGATCTGATGACTGTCTATCCAGAAATCCCATTAAGGTCTCCCTATTTTCCCTGCTTACCAGAACAAACATCAATCGGTCCTTGTATTCCTGCTGGATCTCCATGTTCTTTGGTATGGCGGCAACACATGGTGCGCACCATGTGGCCCAGAAATCCAGGACTACAAGCTCAGTATTCGCGATTTCCCCAAGGAACATTCTGGAATTTCCGCTAGGATGGTTAACCAGGTCCACAGAAATGTTCCAGAATGATTCCGGTAGGTGTGCACCTTCAGGGATCTCCAATCGCTGAATTTCCCCGTTCGCTTGATTTGAACGGATCTGCTGGGCATTTCCCACATTTACAAAGAAAATCAACGTTGGTACTATTAGGGATAATTTCCACTTAATACATAGACGGGTTATGAGCCGAGTGAAAATAAATCGATATGAAAGCAAATGCATATATCTTACATGCTTTCGAGCTGAATAAAAAAAATAAGTTTTCATAATTGGTGATATTTCCTTTGGACACTGCTCTGTTGATCAGAACGGCACCAAAGAATTTTAAGAAATAATAGTCGAAAGAAATTATTGATCTGTCCAGTTTAGGACTAAGACTAATATTATTCAGGAGGTGAGATCACCAACCTATTAAGATCATGAATCAGAAATATTATACTTGGATGTGTAACCCTCCCTATTTTCGGACTGGCATCCAGGCGAGTTTTCAAATTTAAAAATAGTTGTTATCAATAGGTCAATCTTTTTTAAAGTTGACCTATTGATAACATGCCGCCGGCAGGGCATCGTATTCCATTGGTGTCTTTCCTCCCAATGACTCATGTGGTCTTTTGTAGTTGTAATCCTGAATCCATTCTTCTGCAAGTATCTGTACTTGCTGTGTATCTTCAAAGAGGTAGGCATCCAGGATACTTTCCCGAAATGTGCGGTTGAAACGTTCAATGTAACCGTTTTGCATCGGCCT